>NZ_PSVA01000024.1:0-61247 GCF_002932155.1 Rathayibacter sp. AY1F9
CACCGCCGCGCCGACCTCGACGCCGACCGCCACCGCGACTCCGCTCGCCGCCGTCGGGGCCGGCGCTGCGGGACGCTCCTCCCCCGGCCCGTCGCGCGGGGGCGCTCCGGGCCGGGTGGAGAGGGGATCAGCTCGCGAAGGTCCAGGTGAGCGGGAGCGAGGCGGACAGGCCCTGGTAGGCGTTGGTGGCCGACGAGTCGAGGGTCACGGCGATGGAGAAGGGGGTGGAGGTGCCGGGGGTGACCGGGGCGGTGTTGAGGGTCTTGACGGCGGAGCCGGCGAGGGTCGCGGCGGTGCCCGTGAAGACGGTGGTCCCGCCGGAGGTGATCACGACGTTGAGCTTGCCGCAGAAGTCGGTGGCGGAGCCGGAGGAGCCGGCCGCGACGTTGTTGCTCTGCGAGCAGGTGGCGCCGGGGGTCAGCGTGAAGGTGTTGGCGGCGACGGTGCCGGTGTTCTTCAGCGTGATCGCGGTGGTGACGGTCTGGCCGGGGACCATCGTGGTCGATCCGCCGAACTTGTTGATGGTCGCGCAGGTCGCGGTGTTGGTGCTGATCGAGCCGCCGTCGGTGCTGAGGCAGGTGATGGGGCTGGCGCCGGTCGACTTCTCCTCCATGACGAGCGAGCCGGAGGCGGCGGTGTTGCCGGTGTTGGAGATGCTCGCGACGAAGCCGGACAGGGTGCCGGACATCGAGACGGAGAGGAGAGCGGCGGCGGCGATGCTCGTCGCGATGGCGAGGGGAGCGAAGCGGACGCGCTTGGACTTGGCGGTGTGGGTCGACATGGCAGGACTCCTGATCGGGTGGGGCGGGCTGATGCTGAAGGGGGAGGGTCCGGCTGGTGTTCCGCCGAACTCGATTGACCGCTAAGTTACTTGATGGCAAAGATACATTGCAATCGTTCTTTCACCCCCTGTCCGGGTGACAGGCCGGGACCCCCGAGGGCGACCCGTACGATGACCCCAGCCCTACCCCGAGAAGGACGAATGACCACCGAGAGACCGACCCCGCGCGACGTCGACCAGGACGCGCCCGCCGTGCAGCTGCGGCAGTCGCTCCGCCTGCTCGAGAACGCGCAGCGGCACCTCCGCGCGAGCATCGCCGCGGGCGTGGGCGTGGGCATATCGGAGCTCACCGCGCTCGAGGTCCTCGGCGAGTCGCCCGACCTCACGCCGAAGTGGCTGGGCCTCGAGCTCTCCCTCTCGACGGGCGCCGTGACCGCGCTCCTCGACCGGCTGGCGACCGCCGGCCACGTCGACCGGCTCGCCAACCCGCAGGACCGCCGCAGCGTCCTCCTGCGCCTCACCGCCTCCGGGGAGCAGCTGCTCGCGCAGGTGGACGAGCGCTACGACGAGGTCAGCGCGGAGGTGCTGAAGGCCTCCCCCGGGCTGAACGGCATGGCGGACGACCTGGCGCGTGCCGCCGCGGTCATCACCGCGCACACGATCCGCTGATCCGCGCCAGTCGCTAGGAGTCCAGCGCCCGGGTCAGGGTCCAGACGTTGCGCCCCTCCGAGCGCTCGTGCTCGAACGTGGTCGTCAGAGCCTGGATGAGAGCGAGCCCGCGGCCCGACTCCGCGAAGACGTCCGGCATCTCCCACGGCCCCGTGCGGATGTCCGGCGGATCGGCCGTGTCGACCAGCTCCGCGTGGATCGCGTCTCCCTCGACGCGCACGACGAGGCGGCAGACGATCGTCGTCGTCGACGTCGCGTGCTGGATGACGTTGTCGACCAGCTCGACCAGCGCCGTCTCGACGGCCATGCGGTCGCGGGCCGGCAGGTCCGGCCGCTCGCCCCAGAGCCCGGCGAGCATCTCGTGGACGACCTCGGTGTCGTCCGGGGGCGTGCGGAACCCGACGCTGCGCTCAGTCACGGTACGCGTCGCCGGCCGTGTCGAAGAGGGTGAGCACCCGGTCCAGATTGGACAGCTGCAGCACCATCACGACCTGCTCGCTGGGCGCCGCGATCCGCAGGTCGCCGCCCGCCTGCCGCGCGGTCTTGAGAGCGCCGACCAGGGCGCCGAGGCCGGAGGAGTCCATGAACGTCACCGCGCTGAGCTCGACGACGATGCGGGGGCTGCCCTCGTCGATCGCCCGGCGGACGGCCGAGCGCAGCTCCGGAGCCGAGGCCGCGTTGAGCCGCCCCTCCCCCCGCAGCACGGCGATGTCGGGGGCGGTCGTCTCGGTCGTGAACGTCATGCGGGGTCCTTCTCGGCGGAGCGGTCGGCGCCCGTGCGGGTCAGCACGAGGGCGGTGATGTCGTCGGACGCGGAGCCGGAGGCGGCGAGCGCCTTCAGCGCCTGCAGGAACGCGGCGGTGTCGGCGGAGTCGCGGGCGAGGTCGACCGCGCGCGCCAGGGACTGCAGCGTCCCGTCGTAGAGGTCGAGGACGCCGTCGGTGAAGGCCAGGAGCGAGTCGCCGACCGCGAGCTCCACGGTCTGGGTGATCCAGCCGCCGTCCTCCGCGATGCCCAGCGGGAGGCCCAGTGCCGCGAGCCGCTGGAACGAGCCGTCGGCGCGGAGGAGGACGGTGAGCCCGTGGCCCGCGTCGACGAAGTCGATCCGGCCGGACGCGGTGTCGAGGCGCCCGTGGAAGAGGGTCGCGAAGGTCTCGGTGGCCGTGAAGTCGTCGTGCAGCTGGGCGCTCACCGCGCTGACGACCGCGTCGGGGTCGCCGCCCAGGCGCGCCCGGAACGCGGAGCGGATCGACGCGGCCACGATCGCCGCCGCCGTCCCCTTGCCCATCACGTCCACGAGGGTCAGGTCGACCGTCTCGTCGTCGCCGCGCCAGCTGTAGAAGTCGCCGGTGATCGTCCACCGCGGCAGCGAGAGCCCCGAGAGCTCGTAGCCGGCGGGGTGGTGGAGGGAGGAGGGAGCCATCTGCGTCTGCATGTCGGCGGCGCGGTCGCGCTCCGCCGTGTCGCGCAGCTCCCGCTCGACCCACTCGCCGAACTCCTCGAGCAGCTGCCGCTCGTCCGGGGTGAGGCTCCGGGGCACGAAGTCGATGAGGCAGAGGGTGCCCAGCTGCAGGTCGCCCTCGACCGACAGCGGCCGCCCGGCGTAGAAGCGGACGTGCGGGTACCCCGCGACGTGCTCGTGCCCGGCCCACGCCTCGTCGGCACCGAGGTCCGGCACGACGAAGGTGGTGCGCTTCTCGAGCGTCGCGTCGCAGAAGGTGCCGGCGCGCGGGTACGCGAGCACGGCGTCCGGACGCTGCGGGGACTTCGTGAACAGCGTGGTGTCGTCGAGGAAGTGGATCTCGGCCACGGGCACGCGGAACAGCTCCTCGGCCATCCGCGTGATCCGATCGAAGCGCTCCTCCGGAGCCGACCCCATCATCTCGAGCGCCTCGAGCGCCACCAGCCGCGGATCCTGCTCGGCCTCGATCATCCGTGCCCCCTTCCCCCTGCGCGCCGCGCCGGGACTCCCCGGAGCGCACACGCACCTCCGACCGTATCGCCCCGCTTGACGGGTGGGGGACCTTCGGCGCCTCTGTACCCCTCACGGGGTACGGCTGTCGCAGATCGCGCGGTCGGGAGCGTCGGCGGTGGCCGATCCCGGCCGTCCTCGCCTCCGCCTCTTGCCGCCGGACGGAGCGGACCCCTACTCTTCACCCGACGTTCCCCCGGCGACCCGCGAGCACCCGAAGCCCGCAGGCTCGTGGGCGTCGCCTCAGGAGCGCCCGTGCCCACCCAGCCGCGTCCCCTCCGCCGATCGCGCGCGGAGACGAACCGACCCTCTCGATCCGACGCGCCCCGGCGCGGGAGCCCGCTCGCTGCGGCGCTCCTGCTCGTGACCGTCCTGATCCTCCCGCTCGCCGCCGCGCCCACCGCGTCCGCCGTCGACTCGGCGGGCGACGAGTACGACGCGATGCGCCTCGCCCTCGTCGCCGATCTGACGGGCACGATCCCGGGAAGCGGGAGCGTCGGCGGCCTCGCCGCGGCGAAGGGCCGCCTCGTCGCCGAGGCCGAGGGCTACTGGTCGACGCTCGAGACCGACGGCGGCGAGCCCTGGCCCGACCTGGTCACGGGCACCTCGGCGGTGGAGGTGTGGGCCGCCTACAAGCGGGTCACCGTCCTCGCGACCGCGCTGAAGACCCCCGGCACCGCCCTCAGCGGCGACCCGGCGCTCCTCCGCGACGTCGTCACGACCGCCGACTGGCTCTCGGCGAACCGCTACAACCGCTCCACCACCGGCACCTCCCGCTGGTGGGAGCAGCAGATCGGCATCCCGCTCGAGCTGAACAGCATCACCGCCCTCCTCTACCCCGACCTCTCGGCGGCGCAGGTGCAGGCCTACCTGTCGGCCTCGACGCGCTTCGCCGACACCGTCACCCGGACCGGCGCCAACCGCGTCTGGACGGCGGCGGTCATCGCCGGGCGGGCGGTGCTGCTGAAGCAGCCGGCGAAGATCGCGGAGGCGGCCGCCGGCATCGACCCGGCGCTGCGGACGGTGGCGTCCGGCGACGGCTTCCACGCCGACGGCTCCTTCGTGCAGCACAGCGTCTTCGCCTACAGCGGCGGGTACGGGCTCTCGATGCTCGACACCCTCGACGACCTCTACGCGCTGCTCGACGGCTCCCGCTGGGAGATCACGAGCCCGGAGGGGCTCGGCGTGTACGACCGGCTCGCCTCCTCCTTCGCCCCCGTCACCTGGTGCGGCGCCGTGATGTCGACGGTCCGCGGCCGCGAGACGGCGCGGGCGGAGTCGGAGGACGGCGACGTCGGCGTCCAGCTGCAGGCGGCGGTGCTGCGCCTCGCCGACAGCGCCCCTCCCTCGGCCAGGACACGGACGAACGCGCTGGCGAAGAGCTGGCTGGCCTGCAACTCCGGCAGCCCCGTGAGCATCGAGACGGCCGGATCCGTCAGCGACGTCGTGCGCGCGCGGCTCGTCCTCGCCGACACGGGCCTGACCGCGACCCCGATCGGCTCGGGCGTCCGGGCCTTCGCCGGGATGGACCGCTTCACGCGGACCACGGCGACCTCGGGCTTCGCCGTCGGCCTGTCGAGCACGCGGATCGCGCGCTACGAGTCGCTCAACGGCGAGAACCGCAGCGGCTGGTACACCGGCGACGGCGCGACCTCGCTCCACCTGGGCAGCGGGCGCCAGTACGACGACGGCTACTGGGCCACGGCGAACCCGTACCGGATGCCCGGCACCACCGAGGACACGATCGTCCGGAGCGCGGGCGAGGGCGCGTCGTCCCGCCCGACGACGACCTTCACCGGGAGCCTCGAGAGCCCGTCGCGGCGGACGGGGATCGCGGCGCTCGACTTCGACGCGGCGTCGGTGAGCCTGGTCGCGAAGAAGGCCTGGTTCACCTTCGACGACGAGATCCTCGCGCTCGGCTCCGGGATCACGGCGACCGACATGTCCGGGACCGGCTGGGACGGGGCGCGCCGGCGCGCGGAGACGGTGATCGACGACCGCCGCGACGTCGCTCCCGATGCGAGGCTCCGCGTCGACGGCGTCCTCCGCGGTGCGGAGGCGACCGCCACGAGCACCGCCCGCTGGGCCTCGATCACCGGCTCCGCGGAGTCGGTGGGCTACGTCTTCCCGTCGCCGATCGCCCTGACCGCGCAGGGACGGACCCGCACCGGAGCCTGGAGCGCCGTGAGCGCCGCCGGTCCGACGGCGCCGGTGACCGGCCACTACTACTCCCTCACGACGAGCCACGGCACGAACCCGACCGGCGCCTCCTACGCGTACACGGTCCTCCCCGGCGCCTCCGAGGCGGCGACCGCCGCGTACGCGGCGGACCCGGACGTGACCGTGCTCAGCAACACACCCCAGCTGAGCGCCGCCCGCGACCGCTCGACCGGCACCGTGAGCGCCGTGTCGTGGAAGGCCGGGACCACGAGCCCCGTCCTCGTCGGAGGCACCCGGGTCGCGAGCATCACCGGCGCCGGACTGGTCTCGATCCGGGAGGACGCGGACACGGTGACCGTCTCGACCGTCGACCCGACGCAGGTCTCGACGAGCGCGCTCACCGTGACGCTCGCGCGGCCGACCGCGGGCACGGTGTCCTCGAGCGCCGCCCTGAGCGTGACGAGCAGGACGAGCACCGCGACGACGATCACGTTCCGGCCGAGCGGGCTGAAGGGAGCGACGGCGTCCATCGTGCTCGCGAAGAGGGCCGCCACTCCGGTGCCGACGGCCACGCCCACGCCGACCGCCACCGCCGCGCCGACCTCGACGCCGACCGCCACCGCGACTCCGCTCGCCGCCGTCGGGGCCGGCACCCACCAGAACGGCTCGCCGGCCGTCGCCGTCACGGGCACCTGGTCCACGACCTCCTCCTCCGCGGACAGCGGCGGAGGCGTCTCCTTCTCGTCGACAGGGGGCGCCTCCGCCACCCTCCGCTTCACCGGCACCGGAGTCTCGTGGGTGAGCCGCCGGTCCAGCACGTCCGGGATCGACGAGGTCCGCCTCGACGGCGTCCTCGTGGCCTCGGTCGACCGCTACAGCGCCACCACCCGCTCCGCCCAGACCGTCTGGACCAGCGGGACCCTGCCCGCCGGCACCCACACCGTCACGATCACCCGCGGCAGCACACGGAATCCGGCGGCGACCGGGGGCAACCTGATCCACGACGCCTTCGTCGTGAGGGGCTGACCGCCCGGCTATCACCGGCCGCGGTGCCTGGCCAGGCCCTCGCCCGGCGGCGGGCGGGCCCGTAGCGTCGCCCGGACCGATCGACCCGCCGGGGTCACGACGAGAGGACGCGCCATGAGCAGCACGAGCGACATGATCCGGAGCCACCCCGAGGAGCTGCGCGGCGTCGATCCGGAGGTCCTGGCCGAGTGCATCGACGCGTGCGGCGCCTGCGCGCTCACCTGCACCGCCTGCGCCGACGCGTGCCTCGGCGAGGAGTCGGTCGCCGAGCTGGTCCACTGCATCCGCACCGACCTCGCCTGCGCCGGCGTGTGCGCCGCGACCGGCGCCGTGCTCTCGCGCCGCGGCGTCGTCGGATCCGCGGCCGTCCGCGCCCTCGTCGAGGCCTGCCTCCTGGCCTGCCGCGCCTGCGCCGACGACTGCGAGCAGCACGCCGAAATGCACGAGCACTGCCGGATCTGCGCCGAGGCCTGCCGCCGCTGCGAGCAGGCGTGCGAGAGGCTGCTCGCGCAGCTCTGAGCGCGGGCGCCACCGCGGGACACCTCCCCCACCGGACTCGACGGGCGGCTGTCAACCGTCCTGCCCTGAGCGTCCGGCGCTCCTACGGTCGGTGGCGAGCACGGCGTCGTCGGGGCTCGGAGCGATCGCAGGCGGTCCTTCCGTCCCCGACGATCCGCAGACGCTCGAGATGGAGGATGACCGTGGCCCAGACCAGCACCGAGCGCGACCGCACCGCGCCCGACCCCGACGACTCCCGCAAGCCCGACGGACCGACGGACGTCACCAAGCGCTCGTGGGGCTACGTCCTCAAGAAGACGCTCCGCGAGTTCGGCGCCGACCAGTGCACGGACATCGCGGCGGGGCTGACCTACTACGCCGTCCTCGCGCTGTTCCCCGGGCTGCTCGCGATCGTCTCCATCCTCGGCCTCTTCGGCCAGGCCGAGACCACGACCGACACCGTGCTCGAGATCGCCGGCGGATTCGTGTCGGCCGACGTCCTCGACACGGTCCGCGGCCCGATCCAGGAGCTCACCTCCAGCCCCGCCGCCGGACTGGCCTTCGTCACCGGTGTCCTCGGCGCCCTCTGGTCCGCCTCCGGCTACGTCGGCGCCTTCGGGCGCGGGATGAACCGCGTCTACGAGATCGACGAGGGCCGCCCGATCTGGAAGCTGCG
The DNA here is from genome assembly GCF_002932155.1 of Rathayibacter sp. AY1F9. Lineage (NCBI taxonomy): Bacteria > Bacillati > Actinomycetota > Actinomycetes > Micrococcales > Microbacteriaceae > Rathayibacter > Rathayibacter sp. AY1F9. The sequence continues at coordinate 7,783 of NZ_PSVA01000024.1, forward strand.
CCCCACGATGCTCGCCGTCACCCTCGTGACGGTCCTCCTGCTCGTGATCGCCGGGCTGATCCTCGTGCTCAGCGGACCCGTCGCGCAGACCATCGGCGACGCCGTCGGCCTCGGCGAGGTCGCCCTGACCGTGTGGAGCATCGCCAAGTGGCCGGTGCTGATCGCGATCATGGTCGTCATCGTCGCGGTCCTCTACCACTGGTCGCCGAACGTGCGGCAGCCGAAGTTCCGCTGGACCAGCACGGGCTCGATCCTCGCCCTCGTCGTCTGGGCGCTGGCCTCGGCCGGCTTCGCGTTCTACGTCGCCAACTTCAGCAACTACAACAAGACCTACGGCGCGCTCGGCGGCGTGATCGTCTTCCTCCTCTGGCTCTGGATCACGAACCTCGCCCTGCTCTTCGGGGCCGAGTTCGACGCCGAGCTCGAGCGCGGCCGCCAGCTGCAGGCGGGCATCGAAGCCGAGGAGCACATCCAGCTGCCGCCCCGCGACACCCGGCAGAGCGAGAAGAAGGCGGAGAAGCACGCCGAGGACGTCGCCGACGGCCGCGAGCTCCGCGAGAGCGCCGGGCGCCCCCAGCGGTGATCCCGATCGGGCGGGACCTCGGGGCCCATTAGGGGAGCCGCCTCCCCGCGGCAACCCTCTTGAGGGCCTGCGGGCGGCGCGCGGAGGCTGGACGCATGCGGAAACTGCACTACTCCAGCGGCCACCTCCTCGTCGGCGACCTGACCTGCAAGGCGGTCCTCCGGTACGCCCGGGCCCTCGCGGACGTCAACAAGTCGGACGTCGTCTCGGTGCCTGTCCTGACCGAGGGCGGCGGCCGCGCATACGCCCACCTGCTGATCGGGCCGGCGAGCCAGCTCTGGTCGCTGCCGATCGACAGCAGCGAGGTGGAGGAGCCGGACGACGCGGAGGTCATCGCCCACATCGAGCTCGAGACGCGCCGCATGCAGCCGGCCCGCCCCTCCTGGAGCGAGGAGATGACGGACATCCCGCCGCTGGACTTCCTCGAGTACACGGACATCGCCGACCTCGAGGACGCTCGGCGCGACCCGATGGACTAGGCCGCCGCCGGCTCCTCGGTGGAGCGGGAGTCGCTGAGGGACAGCGAGCCGATCGTCGCGATCACGCCGACGAGGACCGCCACGACCAGGAAGGCGACCCGCTCACCCGCGAAGAAGCTCCGGACGAGGTCCGCGCTCCACGCGCCCGCCGGGAGGGTGGTCGCCACCAGTGCGGCGATCAGCGTGCCGACGACGGCCGTGCCGATGCTGGTGCCGATCTCCTGGGCCGTGTCGTTGAGCGCCGCACCGATCGAGGTGCGGTTCGCGGGCATCGCCTCGACGAGGGCGACGGCGCAGATGGTCATGATCGTCCGCAGGCCCACCGTCATCACGACCATCATCACGGCGATCGCGAGGTAGCCCCGGTCCACCGCCCAGGACATCCCGAGCAGCGCGCCGACCAGGAGCCCGGTGCCGATCAGGCAGGCCGCGCGGTGCCCCAGCTTCGCGGCGAGGCGCTCGGTGACCGGAGTGGCGGCGAGCATCGTGACGATGACGGGCAGGTTCGCGAGGCCGGCGCGCACCGGGCTCCAGCCGTAGGCGTACTGGAAGTGCAGGATCAGGCCGAACAGGACGCTCGCGAAGGCGACCGAGGCGCCGAGCTGCGTGAGCGCCGCTCCCCGCGCGGGGCCGGCGCGGAAGATCGCGAGGTCGATCATGGGCGAGACGGCGCGGCGCTCGCGGACGACGAATCCCGCGACGGCGGCGACGGTGCCCGCGGCGCAGGCGATCGTGAGGAGCGACAGCCAGCCGTTCTCGACTCCGCTGGTGAGTGTGTAGCAGCCGAGCCCCACCGCGGCGACGGTGAGGGCGGTCCCCGGCAGGTCGAGCCGACCGGAGGTGAGGTCGGCGCGCTGGTCTGCGGGGACTCCGAGGCGCACGCCGATCCAGACCAGCAGCGCGATCGGGGCGTTGACGACGAGCAGCCACTGCCAGCTGACGGTGCTGAGGATCGAGCCGCCGAGGAGGGGGCCGAGGACCATGCCGGACATCCCGACGATCATCACGATCGTGATCGACCGCATGCGGAGCCTCTCGTCGTCGAAGAGCCGGAACACCAGCGACATCGTGACGGGCGCCATGGCGGCCGCGGCGCAGCCGAGCGCCGCGCGGAGGGCGATCAGCTGGCCGATGTCGGTGACGAGGACGACGGCGAGGCTGATCAGCCCGAACGCGGCGAGGCCGGTGAGGAGCACGCGGCGGCGGCCGAACCGGTCGGCGGCGGACCCGGCTGTCAGCAGCAGCCCGCCGAAGGTCAGGGAGTAGGCACCGGTCACCCACTGCAGTCCGGCGGTCGACCCGTCGAGTGAGCGTCCGATCGTCGGGAGGGCGATCGAGAGCAGCGTGTTGTCGACCATCTCGACGAAGAACGCGAGGCAGAGAGCGGCGAGCGGGAGTGCCGCGGAGCGGAGGGAGGTGTGAGCGCGGGACTCGGCGGAGGTGGTCGTCGGAGCGGACATCGAGGCGCCTTCCTATCGAACGCCGTTCGACTCTCGTACGGCGTTCGATAGTATGGAACGCCGTTCGGTAAGATGCAAGCCATGCCTGCAGATCGCCCGACGGAGACCGCTGCCGCGCCCTCCCCCGCCCGGGGCCGCCGCCGAGCGTCGCACTCGCTCGACACCGTGCTGGCCGAGGCGATCGCGATCCTCGACGAGTCCGGGGAGTCGGCCCTCACGTTCCGCGCGCTCGCGGCCCGACTCGGCGGCGGTGTGGCGAGCATCTACTGGTACGTCGGCAGCCGCGACGAGCTGCTGGAGCGGGCGACCGACGAGGTCATGGGTCGGGTCCTCGCCGACAGCGAGCCGCTCACCCACGGGCCGGACCCGATCGACAACGTCCGCGCCGTCGCACTGGCCCTCTTCGACGAGTGCGTCCGCCGACCCTGGTTCGGCATCTACATGCTCCGCACGACCGGGGTGCAGCCCAACTCGATGGCGATGTACGAGCGCCTCGGGCAGCAGCTCATGGCTCTCGACCTGACGCCCCGGCAGCGGTTCCACGCCGTGTCGTCCATCGTCAGCTACGTCGTCGGAGTCGCGGCCGACCTGGCGCAGCCGCCGCCCCGCGAGTTCCTCGAGAGCGGGATGGAGAGGGGCGAGTTCCTCGAGCACCTGGCCGACCGCTGGCGCGCCCTCGATCCGGAGGAGTTCCCCTTCGGCCACCACGCGGCCGACGTCATGGCGACGCACGACGACCTCGACGTGTTCCGCTCCGGCCTCGACCTGCTGCTGGCCGGGCTCCGGCTGCAGGCGGGGCGGGGCTGAGGCCGGGTCAGCTCCTTGAGGTCCGCCGGATCGCGACCACGGTCACGTCGTCCGCCAGCAGCCCCTCGGCCGCCAGGCGGGTGACGCCGGCGACCGCGTCGGCGGCGGTCGCCGGGGCGGCGACGGCCGCGTCGGCCACCCGGTCGAGGGCGGCGAGGGAGCCGTCGAAGAGGTCGAGCACACCGTCGCTGCAGATCAGCAGCAGGTCGCCGGGGTGGAGTCGGAGGCCGGTCGGCTCCCACTCCTGCGTGCCGAGGAGGCCGAGCGGCAGGTGGGCGGAGGGGATGCGCTCGCGCGAGCCGTCGGCGCGGCAGACGATCCCGAGTCCGTGCCCGGCGTCGACGAGCGCGATGTCGCCGGTCGAGGCGCTGAGCCGCAGGTGGAGGAGCGTGACGAACGCGTCGTTCGCCGACAGATCCGGCTCGACGACCCGGTCGATGAGCGCCATCGTCGCCGCGGGGCCGAGGGCGGGAGGAGTGACGCGCAGGGCGGCGCGGACCGTGGCGGCGATCATCGCGGCGCCGACCCCCTTGCCCATCACGTCGGCGACGGTGACGGCGAGCCCGTCGGGCGTGCAGCGCCAGTCGAAGAAGTCGCCGCTCACCGTCCCGCTGGGCACGCAGGCGCCGGCGACGTCGTAGCCCGGGAGGTCCGGGACCGAGCGGGGCTCGAGCCGCCGCTGCACCCTCTCGCCGTCGGCGAGCTCCTGCCGCGAGCGGGCGGCGCCGGCGGTGAGCATCTGCGCGACCTGCTCGCCGCTGAGCGACGCCATGCTGAACGACACCACGACCAGCAGCACCAGCGTGATCAGCGTGGTGGTCGGGGTCCCGAACCAGGTCGCGAACAGCTCGCTGCGCAGCCCCGCGGCCAGGAACACGGCGAACCGGAGCGCGTAGTAGAGGGAGAGGGCGCCGGAGCTCAGCAGCAGCGGCCAGCGCGTGCGCGAGCGTCCGGCGCCGAGCAGCGCGACCTCGCGGGTCGACAGGCCGATGAGGAGCGCCATCGAGGCGAGGTAGAGCGGCCCTCCCGACCAGTCGTTGACGGCGGGCGAGTCGAGGCTGGACACGCCCGTCACCACCACGGTCGGAGCGACCACCAGCCACCACGGCGTCGGCCTGCCGCGGAGGGAGCGGCTCGCCGCCCAGACCGCGGCGGCGCCGGCCACGATGAGCCCGTTGCCGAGCGGATTCGCCCACACCTGGTCGGCCGTGCCGTCGCGGAGGTAGGCGAGCGAGCCGCCCATGAACAGCGCGAGCGCCGTGCACCACCAGAAGCTGAAGGACGAGCGTGTCGACCGGTAGGTGACCAGCGCGAACAGCAGGAAGAGGGTGAGGGCGGTGACCCCGAAGGCGACGCGGAGGGTCGTGGCATCGAGCAAGGCGGGTCCGTGGCCCTTCCAGGAGACCGAGCGGCGGACGGGCGCCGTGATCAAGGGGATCCTGGCACGGCGCACGGGCCGTACGCGGCGCGCCGTGGAGGCCGGCCCCGGGGATCCGCGGCAGTGCGGCCCGTCCGCCCACCCGACGGGGGGGGGGGAGCAGGAGGGGGGGCTCGCACGTTCGAGGAGAGACCACCGCCCTCGCGCTCGATACAGCATCGCGTGTACCGTCGCTCCCGTGCCCGCCACCGCGACCCTCACCCACTCCGCTGCTCTCGCGCGCCTCGGATCCGCCCTGGCCGACGAGACGCGGTCCCGGATCCTGCTCGCGCTGCGCGAGGCTCCGGCCGTCCCCTCCGACCTCGCGGACGCGCTCGGGGTCTCGCGGCAGGTGATGTCGAACCAGCTCGCGTGCCTCCGCGGATGCGGGCTGGTGGAGGCCGTGAAGGACGGCCGGTACACCTGGTACCGGCTGGCCGAGACCCGGATCGCCGGGGCGCTCGACCACCTGCTCCGCCTGGCCCTCGTCGTCGATCCGGACTGCTGCTCCGGCGACGACTGCCGCTGCGCATGACCGCCCTGCGCGCTCCGCTCCTCCCCGCCCGCCGCCGCGTGCTGCAGAGGCGGATCCGCTGGATCGTCGGCGCGACCATCGCCTACAACGTGGTGGAGGCGATCGTGGCACTCGCCGCCGGGACGGTCGCCTCGTCTACCGCACTCGTCGCCTTCGGCCTCGACTCCGTGGTGGAGGTGCTCTCCGCCGCGGCCGTCGCCTGGCAGTTCTCGGGCTGCGATCCGGAGGCGCGCGAGCGCACCGCTCTGCGGGTGATCGCCGTCTCGTTCCTCGGCCTGGCCGCGTTCGTCGCCGTCGACTCGGTCCGGGCGCTGCTCGGATTCTCGGAGGCCCAGCACTCCCCCGTCGGCATCGTGCTGGCCGCCGTCAGCCTGCTGGTGATGCCCGCGTTCTCCCTGCTCGAGCGCCGGACCGGCCGCGAGCTCGGCTCGGCCTCTGCCGTCGCGGACTCGAAGCAGACGCTCCTCTGCTCGTACCTCTCCGCCGCCGTCCTGGTGGGCCTGCTGCTGAACAGCACGCTCGGATGGACGTGGGCCGACCCCGTCGCCGGCCTCGTGATCGCCGCGGTCGCCGTCCGCGAGGGCCTGGAGGCCTGGCGCGGCGAGTCCTGCACGACGCCGATCTCCGCGCTGACGAGCGAGGACTCCGAGGCCTGCGGCTGCTGCTGATGGGGCGGTGCTGTTCCCTCGAGGAGGGCGGGCTGGGACGCTCCCCCGGACCGGTCGCGACGGCCGCGCGTCGGATCGCGCGCAGCCGTTGCACGCGGCGTGGGCCGCGGGCAGGCTGAGGCGCATGTTCGTGGTGGATCCTGGACCGTCCGAGGAGTTCGAGCTTCCGACGCCCGACGAGGTGACGGCACGCTTCGGCGGGCCCCTCTTCGCGCTGACGCCTCAGCCGTCGATCGAAGAGCTCGGCGTCTCGACCGTGAGTACCACGTCGGAGGGGCGGACCCACCTCGAGTCCGCATCCCTCTCCTACGCTCTGTGGCGGAATCCGGACGACCGCAGCGATCCGGTGAACCTGGCCGACCTCGACGACGACCTGCGGGCCGAGCTCGACGGGCCGCCGCGTCGGCCGCTCCCCGACAGCCTGATGAAGGTCCGCGAGCAGATGAGGCACCCGATGCTCTGGGAAGCCGTGAGGACCACGGTGCCCCTCGACTCCGACGGGCCCTGGGCTACTCCCGAGCAGGCGCTGGTGCAGCACCTCGAGCACGTGCTGATCAATCAGTTCCGGAACGAGCGGGTGCGCGGCGGCCTGCCGGGAGACCTGCTCGGGCCCGTGACCGAGTCGGCCGTCGAGCACGGCGTCCCGGTCCTGGTGGACGGCGTGGCACGCGACGGGATGCGCGTGGACACCGACGCCCTCGTGGTCGGCCTCGGCGTCGCGTTCGAGGACCGCTTCCTCACTGCGGTCTTCGCCCGCGCCGAGCTGCCCTACCTGGAGACAACTTTCATCACGAGGCCTGCGGCCCTCTAGACGCCCGGCAGGTGGGTCTCGACGGGCGCTCGGAGGGGCGTCCGACCGCCACATCCCTCCTCCGAGCCGCGTCTTCTGGTCGGTGAGCTCGACGGATCGGCCGGGAGCGATCGCGGGGCGCCATACTGACCGGATGGATCGAGCGGAAGCCGACGAGCGGCGTCGGCTCAGAGCGCGGCGGAGCGAGCTGCGCTCGCGGATCGACGCGGATCCGCTCGCCCTCGAGGCGCGGCAGCTGCTCGCGCAGACCTATCGCGACGAGGGCTACGACGATCAGGCCGGCCGCTGGGGCGTCCTCGTGCCCGGGTGGACGACTGCTCGCGAGCGCCGGCTCTTCGTCGCAGTGATGGAGCGGACCGGAGCGAGCACGGAGGAGCGCCTGCGGAGACTGCTGGCGCTTCCGCCGGAGTCGCCGCTGGACCTCGGGGATCTCGGGGAGCTCATCGCGGACTTCGAGGCGAAGCAGGCCGAGGTCGAGCGGCCGCATCCGGACCTCGACGGGTGGCGGTGGATCGCGAACACCGGGCGGATCCTCTGCGGGATCGCACTGGTGCATGCGGTCGCGGCGATCCAGATGCTGCTGTCGGAGGCTCCGATGGAGGAGTTCCTCGTGGCCGCCCGACTCCTGCTCGTCGGAGTCGCGGCGCTGCTCGTCCTCTCCGCCGCCTTCTTCACGGCGGTCGCGGTCCTGCAACAGCGTCGCCGCCGACGGGAGAAGTGAGCGGCGGCGCTGTCGGACGGGCCTCGAGCCGTACACATGCCCGCGCTCAGGCCTCGAAGGGCAGCCTCTGCACCTGGCTGATCAGCGGCTCGGCGAATCCGGGAACCCGCACGACGATACGGAGGGCGGAGTAGGCCGCGGTGAGCGTGGCGGGGATCCGGGCCCGGAAGATCCCCGACGCGTCGGTGCTCGGTCGGAAAGCCGTGACCCAGGCGTCCGTGCCGCGGGGAACGCCCTGGAACTCGAACTGCTGCTGGAGCGGCGTCCCGTCGCCGGCGAGGAGCTCCAGGAAGACGTCGCCCGAATCGCCCACGCCCGTGAAGAAGACGTAGAGGGTGGGAGCCGCCGAGGTCGACGCCATCGCGGCGGGAGCGCCGACGACGGCGATCACGACCGGAGCGGCCCACGCGGCCTGCACCAAGGAGCGGCGCCGCGGATCGGCGACGGCGGGGCGGTCGGAGCTGAGCGGCATGCCGGGTCCTGTCGGATCGGGAGGGAGGCGCGGAGTCGCTGCGGAGAGCGGCCTCCCCAGTCTGAGGTCAGCCGCCCGCTCGCACACGGATCAGGGCACCCCCCCGTTCAGCACCGCGGAGACGCCGATCAGCCGACATCCCGGCATCCCCTCACCGACCGCCGGCCCGCGCCTCGACGACGTGCCGGCATCCGACCCCGCCGCGCTCCAGCTCCTCGCGCTCGCGGCGGAGCCCGACGCGGACCCGCCGCGCCTCGGCCAGCGGCAGCACCGCCTCCGGATCGACGGTCGCCAGGAGGAGCGCCGCCCGCGACCTCGCCGCCACCCGCACGTCCAGGCACGGCGTCTCCTCGGCGAGCCCGAGCAGCGCGGCCACCAGCAGCTCCAGCTCGACCGCCGTCGCGTGGAGCACCAGCACCCGCGAGGCCGGGCTCGACGGGCGGCGGACCAGGAGCGTCGCTCCGGTCATCGTCGCCGCCCTCCCCTGCCCGGGACCGGTCCGGGACGTCCGCCCCGCCTCGGCCCTCGGCGACCGCCCGCGCGACGTCGGCGTGCACGCATGGGGTTCCTTCTCTCGTCCTGCTGCGGCGCGAACTGCACCGCACCTCCATCACACGACGTGGGCACCCGGGCCGGGGAGAGGGTTGCCACGCGCGCGTCGGCGGGTCAGGAGGCGCCGGGGATGAGAGGGTTGCGCGATGTCCACTGCGAGCGTGCCGTCGCCGCGCGCCGGAGTCCGGACCCGGCGCTTCCGGCGCCTCGCCCGCACGGGATTCGCCGTGAACGGACTGATCCACCTCCTGATCGGCGGCCTCGCCCTGCGCGTCGCGGTCAGCGACGAGACCTCGCGGGAGGCGGACGCGTCCGGAGCGATCGGGCGCATGGCCGACTCCCCCGTCGGGCTCGTGGTGGTCTGGGCTGCGCTGGTCGGGCTGGTCGCGCTCGGGCTCTGGCAGCTCTCCCTCGGCGGGCGCTCCTCCGCGCCGGGGCTCCCCGCCCGCCTGGGCCGCCGGATCGTCGAGTCGGGCAAGGGCTTCGCCTCGCTCACGCTCGCGGGCACCACGCTCGTCTTCGCGCTCGGCGGCTCGACGAGCTCCTCGGCCACGATCCGCCGCATCAACACCGAGCTGCTGACGAGCACGGTCGGCGTCGTGATCCTCGTGATCGTCGGCGGGATCGTGCTGGGCAGCGGGATCGGCTTCGTCGCGATCGGGATCCGGCGCGGCTTCCGCAAGCTCGTCCGCATCCCCGAGGGCCCGACGGGGACGGCAGTGCTGATCCTCGGCGCGACCGGCTACATCACGAAGGGGCTCGCTCTGGGCCTGGCCGGCGGGATCTTCGTGGTCGCGGCGCTGACCGGCGACGCCCGCCAGGCGACCGGGCTCGACGGGGCCATCCGCTTCCTCGACGTCCCTCCGTACGGCACGATCGCCCTGACCCTGGTCAGCGCGGGACTGGTCATGTACGGGCTGTTCCTCGTCGCCCGGGCGAAGCTCGCGAAGCTCTGAGCCGACGCGGCAGTCGTTCACAGTCGCCACCCATATCGCTGAGTATCGTTCGGAGAAACAGGAGGTCATCATGAACGGATCGTCATCGACCGGCGCGTTCGGCACCGGCACGCCCATCGAGAGCATCTGGCGCGCGATGGAGCAGGCCCGCTCCCGCATGGAGAAGCGCGTCGGCTCCCGGGTCGGCCGCGGGGACGTGCGCACCGCGGTGCTCGCGCTCCTCGCCGAGCAGCCCATGCACGGCTACCAGATCATCCGCGAGATCGAGGAGCGCAGCGGAGGCGACTGGAAGCCGAGCCCCGGCTCGGTCTACCCGACCCTCCAGCTCCTCGCGGACGAGGGACTCATCACGGCCGACGAGCAGAACGGCCGCAAGACCTACACGCTGACCGACGCCGGCCGCGCGACGGTCGCCGAGCACGGCACCTCGACCCCTTGGAACGACTCCGACCACGTCGACTTCGGCGCCCTGCCCAAGGCGGGCCTCGAGCTCGCCCAGGCCGCGGCCCAGGTCGGACGCTCGGGCACCCCTGAGCAGATCCGCAAGGCCGTCGCCGAACTCGAGGACGTGCGCCGCCGCCTGTACGCGATCCTCGCGCAGGACTGACCCGGGTGGCCTCGGTCAGCCCGGGTCCTGCCGCCCCGGGCCACCGAGAGCGGGAGGACCGGCGGCGCTACCGCCGGATCCTCCGCTTCGCCGCGTGGCATCTCGCGGTCACCTGGTTCTTCGACCTGCTCCTGCCGCGGGTGGGGCTCACGCGCGTCGCGCTCCGCACCCGGCCCGGCCGGATGCGCCGCTTCGCCCGCAGCTTCCACGTGCTCGCGGTCGACCTCGGCGGCCTGATGATCAAGGTCGGCCAGTTCATGTCGTCGCGCCTGGACGTGCTGCCGCCCGAGATCACGCGCGAGCTGGAGGGGCTGCAGGACGAGGTCCCGCCCGTCCCGTTCCCGCGGATCCGGGCGCTGGCCGAGTCCGAGCTCGGGCTGCCGCTCGAGCGCGCGTACGCCGGAGTCGACGAGTCGCCCGTCGCCGCCGCCTCTCTCGGGCAGGCCCACCGCGCCCGGCTCTCCCCCGTCGACGCCGAGGACACCGGCTACTCCGCGGCCATCATGAAGGTGCAGCGGCCGGGGATCGACCAGATCGTCGAGGTCGACCTCGCGGCTCTGCGCCGCGTCGGCGGCTGGCTCAGCCACGTTCGCCTCGTCTCGGACCGCGTCGACGCCCCGGCGCTCGTCGAGGAGTTCGCGGTCACCAGCCTCGAGGAGATCGACTACCTGCAGGAGGCGGCCAACTCCGTCCGCTTCGCCGCCGACTTCGCGGGCGACGCCCGGGTGGCCGTCCCGGACGTGGTCTGGGAGCGCTCGACCCGCAAGGTCCTCACGCTCGAGGACGTCACCGCGATCAAGATCACCGACCACGCCGCGCTGCTGGCCGCCGGGATCGACCCGCGGGAGGTCGCTCCGGTCTTCGCGGCCGTGATGTTCGACCAGCTCTTCACCAACGGCTACTTCCACGCGGATCCGCACCCCGGCAACGTCTTCGTCACGCCGACCCCCGGGGGCGAGCTGCCCTGGCGCCTCACCTTCATCGACTTCGGGATGATGGGCGAGGTGCCGCCGAGCACCCGTGCGGGCCTGCGCCGGATGCTGATCGCCGCCGCCTCCCGCGACGGCAAGGGGCTCGTCGACGCGGCCCGCGCGGTCGGCGTCCTCCTCCCCTCGGCCGACTCCCGCGAGCTGGAGCGGGCGCTCACGCAGCTCTTCGCCCGCTTCGGCGGCATGGGCTTCGCCGAGCTGCGGGAGGTGGATCCGCGCGAGTTCCGCGACTTCGCCGTCCAGTTCGGCGACGTGGTGCGCGCGCTGCCGTTCCAGCTCCCCGAGAACTTCCTGCTCGTCATCCGCGCGATGTCGCTGACCTCGGGCGTCTGCAGCGCGCTCGACCCGGCCTTCAACCTGTGGGACTCGGTCGAGCCCTACGCGCAGCAGCTGATCCGCGAGGAGCGCGGCTCCGTCGTGCAGGACGTCGGCAAGCAGGCCGTCGACACGCTCGGCCTGATCTGGCGCCTGCCGCGCCGGCTCGACGAGCTCGTCACGACCCTCGACGACGGCGAGCTCGCGGTCACCGTCCCCACGATCGAGCGCCGGCTGAACCGGCTCGAGGGCACCGTCCGCCGCGTGATCTCGGCCGTGCTGTTCGCGGGACTGCTGATCGCCGGCGCCGTCGTGCGCCCGGACGACAGCGGCTTCGGGACCGTGCTGATGATCGCGTCGGCGCTGCCGCTGCTGCACGCCCTGCTGGCCCGCGGTCCGCGCGGCTGACGGCCGCCGTCAGGCCGCGGCCGCCGCGTCGCATCCGTCACCTCCTCCGCCCACCTCACCGGCGGCGCGGTCGACATCGGCTACACGGACGCGGACAGCCGGCTCGCGCAGCACGGCACCGACTACGGGCTCTGCCAGATCTACGCGAACGAGATCTGGCACTTCGAGCTCGCCACCGAGCCGGGCGGCGACTGCCCGGAGCAGCTGCCCGACGCGAGCGCGACCTGAGCGGCCCTCCCGCGCTCCCGGGATCCGATGCGTCGCGAAAGGTTGTCATCGGAGGCGAAGGGGAGCCGTTCGCGACGCATCGATCGCGCAGGCGGCCGGGCTCAGCGGCTGGTGAGCAGCTCGACGAACTCGTCGGCCATCGCGAGCTGGGCGCTCAGCGCCTCGCGGCGCTCGCGGGCCTGCGCGACGAAGGCGTCGAGCTGCGCGCGGACCTCGGCCGGCGCGTCGTCGCCCTCGGCCTCGAGGGTGTCGATCACGCGGAGCAGCGCGGCCATCTCCTCCAGCGAGAAGCCGAGCGGCTTCATGCGGCGGATGAGGATCAGGCGGTCGTAGTCGGTGGACGTGTAGAGGCGGAAGCCGCCCTCGGTGCGGCCGGACGCCTTCACGAGGCCGATCTCGTCGTAGTGGCGCAGGGTCCGGAGCGAGAGGCCGGTCCGCTCGGCGAGCTCGCCGATGTGCATGGTGCCGATCCTGCTCACCCCTTCAGATCTACCCTTACGTGAGGGTAGGGTTGCCCGTGCTGCTGACACGCCTCTGCAAGCTTGGCATCCCCGCCCGCTTCCGCCGACCCGATGCCGCAGCCCTCCGCGCTCCTCGTCGAGCACCCCTCCCACTCCCTGGAGCCGCCGCGATGGCCCTCGCCTCGAAGACCCCTGCCCGCCCGCACGCCGAGCCCACCGTGATGACGGCGCTGCGCACCCCCCGCATCCTGACCCGCGAGGTCCTCGCCGGCCTCGTGGTCGCGCTCGCGCTCATCCCCGAGGCGATCTCGTTCTCGATCATCGCGGGCGTGGATCCGCGGGTCGGCCTCTTCTCGTCGTTCGTGATGGCCGTGTCGATCGCGTTCCTCGGCGGCCGCCCCGCGATGATCACCGCCGCCACCGGCGCCGTCGCCCTGGTGATCGCCCCCGTCGCCCGCGACTACGGAATGGACTACTTCATCGCGACGGTGATCCTCGCGGGCGTGCTCCAGATCGTGCTCGGGCTGCTCGGAGTGGCGAAGCTCATGCGCTTCATCCCCCGCAGCGTGATGGTCGGATTCGTGAACGCGCTGGCGATCCTGATCTTCTCGGCGCAGATCCCCAACCTGATCGGCGTGCCCTGGCTGGTCTACCCGCTGGTCGCCGTCGGCATCGTGATCATGGTGGTGATGCCGCGCCTGACGAAGGCCGTTCCGGCGCCTCTCGTCGCCATCGTCCTCATCACCGCGGCGGTCGTCGTCACGGCGGTCGCCGTCCCCACCGTGGGCGATCAGGGCGAGCTGCCCCGCAGCCTCCCCGAGCTGTTCCTGCCGAACGTACCGCTGACCTGGGAGACCTTCACGACCATCGCGCCGTACGCCGTCGCGATGGCGCTCGTCGGACTCCTCGAGTCGCTGATGACCGCGAAGCTCGTCGACGACATCACCGACACCCCCTCCCGCAAGACCCGCGAGTCGCTCGGGCAGGGCGCCGCGAACGTGCTCTCCGGCCTGTTCGGCGGCATGGGCGGCTGCGCGATGATCGGCCAGACGATGATCAACGTGAAGGCGTCCGGCGCCCGCACCCGCATCTCGACCTTCCTCGCCGGCGTGTTCCTCCTGATCCTCGTCGTCGCGCTCGGCGACCTCGTCGCGATCATCCCGATGGCGGCTCTCGTCGCGGTGATGGTGATGGTCTCGGTGGCGACGTTCGACTGGCACAGCATCCGCCCGTCGACTCTGAAGCGGATGCCCGTGGGCGAGACGGTCGTCATGATCGCCACGGTCGTCGTGGTCGTCCTCACCCACAACCTGGCGATCGGGGTCGTCATCGGCGTCCTGGCCGCCATGGTCGTCTTCGCCCGCCGGGTCGCCCACTTCGCCACCGTCGAGCGCACCCTCTCGGCCGACGGATCGACGGCCCACTACACGGTCACCGGCGAGCTGTTCTTCGCCTCCAGCAACGACCTCACCACGCAGTTCTCCTACGCGGAGGACCCTGCGCACGTCGTGATCGACCTCTCCGGCTCCCACATCTGGGACGCCTCGACCGTCGCCGCGCTGGACGCCGTCACCACCAAGTACGAGCGCCACGGCACCCGCGCCGTGATCGCGGGCATGAACGACGCCTCCACCCGGATGCACGGCCGCCTAGCCGGGAATCTCGGCGCGGGGCACTGAGGGTCGGGGCTGCGGGACCGCACGCGCAGCCCCTCAGAGCGGCGCGAGCACCAGCGACCAGAGCCAGCGCCCGCCGACGACCCGGTGCACGACGACGAACAGGGCGGTGATCGCGAGTCCGACCGGCAGCAGCACGGCGCCGGCCGCGAGGCGGTCGGCGGGCACGGCGAGCAGCAGGCCGAGCGGCACCGACGCGCAGGCTGCGACCAGCGCCGCGACGAGAGCGGCGCGGCAGTCCCGGGTCGGCTGCGGCACGACGCCGATCCGGCGCCGGACCAGCCAGTGAGCGAGGGCCCACGCGGCCGTGGTCCCGAGGGCGGTGCCGCCCGCGATCGCCGGCACGACGAGTTCGGCAGGCAGGAGGAGCCCGCCGACGAGCGCCCCCGCCGCGACGCCGACGGCCGAGACGACCTGGGTCGCCAGCGAGTCGCGGGCCCGACCCAGCGCGAACATCGCCCGGTTGAGGACGTAGGTCTGGCTGAAGCCGACCAGGCTCAGGGCGAGCAGCTGCAGGACTCCGCCGATCACCGGTGTGCCGAAGACGAGCTGCGTGAGCAGTGGCGCCGCCGCGACGAACAGGAGCGTCGCGAGCAGAGTGACGGCGAGCACCGCGTCCTCGGTCCGTCGGAGGTTCACCGCCGCGGCCGCCCGATCGCCGCGGTGCAGGTCCCGGCTGAGCGGCGTGAACATCGCCGTGGCGACGGAGACGACCAGGATGCCGTGCGGCAGCAGGAGCAGCAGCTGCGCGCTCGAGAAGGAGTTGAGGCTCGGCCCGTCGACGCCGGCGCGGTTCATGGCCTGGCCGGCCGACGTCGCCGCGTTCGAGACGACGATGTACGACACCTCTGCGACGAGGGCGCCGAGGAACACCCAGACCGCGTCCCGCGACACTCCACCGAGCCCGGCGACGCCGAAGCGCGGCCGCAGGCGGACGCCGACGGACCGCGAGAACGCGACCGCGATCACCCCCTGCACCACGATCGCCGCAGTGGCAGTGCCGCACAGGAGCGCCACCATCTCCGGCGTCCACTCGTCGGCGGGTGTCGACGCCGCCTCGGGGTGGATCAGGAGGAACACCGCGATCCCGAGCACCGAGATCACGTTCGCGCAGGCTGGCGCCCACGCGCCCGGCCCGTACTTCTCGGCGGAGTTGAGCAGCTGAGAGAAGACGGCGAAGACGATGTAGAAGAAGATCTGCGGCAGGCACCAGTAGGCCATCTGGGTGGCGAGCAGAGCCCAGTCGGCCGACCAGCCCCCGGCGTAGAGCCCGACGATCAGCGGTGCCGCGAGCGTGCAGGCGGCCGTGAGGAGCGCCGCTCCGCCGAGGCACACGGTGAGCAGCCGCTCAAGGGTCCGCACGCCCTCCGGTCCGTCGGCCCGCGCCCGGACCATCTGCGGCACGAGCACCGCGCCGAGCACCCCGCCCGCGATGAGCCCGTACAGGTAGGTGGGCGCGGAGTTCGCGACCTCGAACACCTGCCCGCCGACCGACGCGCTCGTGCCGCCGACCGCCACGATCAGGAGCGCCAGCCGGACGAACCCGAGGATCCGCGAGACGAACGACGCGACCACCATCCCCCCGGTCGCGCTGCGCATCCGGGCAGCATAGGCGGTGCGACCCGGGTCGCCACCGACCGCGGCGCCCGCCGGGGTCGATGCGTCACGAACGGTCGTCACGGGCGCGGGAGAGGGGCCGATCGTGACGCATCGATCCCGCGGAGGGCGGGCTAGACGCGCACGGGTGCGACGGAGGCGCGGCGGATCAGGCGCGTCTCGAGTTCCATGCGGGTGGCCGAGGCGCCCGAGGCGAGCGGAGTCGCCGACCGGTGCGCCTGGTGCAGCATCCGGAAGGCGATGGCGCCCATCTCGCCGATGGGCTGCTGGATCGTGGTCATCGGCGGGGTCGCCCAGGCCGACTCCTCGACGTCGTCGAAGCCGATGACGCTGAGGTCTCGCGGGATGCGGAGGCCGGCGTCGTCGGCGGCCTCGTAGACGCCGAGCGCCATCACGTCGGAGCAGGCGAAGAAGGCGGTCGGCGCGTCCGGCTCGGCGAGCATCAGCCCGGCGGCCTCGCGGGCCAGCTCGCGGTCCCAGTCGCAGTAGGCGACGCGCGGATCCTCGACCCCGGCGGCGCGGAGCGCGGTGGTGAAGCCGTCGATCCGGGCGCTGCTGTAGAGCTGGGTGCGGGTGCCGCCGAGGACGCCGAAGCGGGTGTGGCCGGCGTCGAGGAGGTGCTCGGCGGCCATGCGGCCCCCGTCCCAGTTGGTCGCGCCGACGCTCGCGACGTCGGCCGGCGGCCGCGTGCTGGGGTCGACGACGACGACGGGCAGCTCGGCGGTGGTCAGCAGGTGCAGCTGCGCGGCCGAGACGTTGACCAGCACCACGATGGCGCCGAGCGAGGGGCGGCGGAGGAGGCGGCTGATCCAGGCGCCGTCGTCGCGGGCGCGGGTGAGCACCAGGTCGACCCCGGCGGCGGAGGCCTCGGCCTCGATCCCCTCGAGGACCGGTCCGATCCAGGTGCCGCCGATGTGGCCGACGACGACGTCGACGATCTGGGCGGAGTGCGGATCCTCGACCGGCGGGCGCAGGCGCGGGCGGCGGCGGTAGCCGAGCGCGTGCGCCGCCTCCATCACGCGCAGGCGGGTCGCCTCCGAGACGTCGGTGCCGCCGTTGAGCACCTTCGAGACGGTGGGGACGCTCGTCCCGGCGCGCTCGGCGATCAGCGCCATGGTCGGGCGGGTGGTCGCTCCGGAGACGTCGTCGTGGTCGGGCATGTGCTCACCGTAGCGGATACCGACTTTCGCAACTAGCCCTGCGCCAGGACGGCTTGCTCCGCCGGGAACCGCGGTGCATGATGGTCGGACGCCGGGGCTCCCGCACAGAAGTTGCGCAAGTCCTGTTCGATGACGAACCGCGGAGCGATCCGCCCGCACGTGAGGACGACGATGACCGACCACTCCCCGACCACTCCCGGCAAGACGGCCCTCGTCGTCCGAGGGGGCTGGGACGGCCACCAACCGGTCGAGGCGACCGAGCTGTTCCTGCCGTTCCTCCGCGACAACGGCTACGACGTGCGCGTCGAGGAGTCGACCGCCGTGTACGCCGACGAGGCCTACATGCGGACGGTCGACCTGATCGTGCAGTCGAACACGATGACCTCCATCCAGTGGGAGGAGTTCCTGGGCCTCCGCGCGGCGGTCGAGCGCGGCACAGGCCTCGCCGGCTGGCACGGCGGGATCGCCGACTCCTACCGCGACAACTCCGACTACCTGCAGCTGATCGGCGGCCAGTTCGCCTCGCACCCCGGCAAGCACCCGGACGAGCGCACCGGCGAGCAGTCGGACAACTACATGCCGCACACGATCGAGATGACGGCCCTCGCCGCCGACCACCCGATCACGCAGGGCATCTCCGACTTCGAGCTGGTCACGGAGCAGTACTGGGTGCTGCACGACGACTACAACGACGTGCTCGCCACGACCACGCAGGCCGTCCGCCCGTGGGACCCGTGGAAGCGCCCCATCACCTCCCCCGCGATCTGGACCCGCCTCTGGGGCGAGGGCCGCATCTTCGTCTCGACGCCGGGCCACCGCGTCGAGATCCTCCAGGACGACAACGTCCGCACGATCATCGAGAGGGGAATGCTGTGGGCGTCCCGCTGAGAGTCGGCATCATCGGCGTCGGGAAGATCAGCGAGCAGTACCTCGCGAACCTCCCGACCTTCCCCGGCCTCCGCCTCGTCGCGGTCGCCGACCTGAACCAGGAGCGGGCGCAGCAGGTCGCCGACGAGCAGGGCGTCCGCGCCCTCACCGTCGACGCGCTGATCGACGACCCGGAGATCGACGCGGTGCTGAACCTCACGATCCCGGCGGCGCACGTCGAGATCGGCACCCGCGCCTTGAAGGCGGGCAAGCACGTCTTCGCCGAGAAGCCGCTCGGGCTGAACCCGGCCGAGGCCGCGCCGATGCTCGACCTCGCGGACGAGCTGGGCCTGCGCTTCGCGAGCGCCCCGGACACGGTGCTCGGGACCGGCGTGCAGACCGCGCGCCTCGCCCTCGACTCCGGAGCGATCGGCACCCCGATCGCCGCGCAGGTGCACTGGGCCGCTCCCGGCCACGAGCGCTGGCACCCGGCGCCCGAGTTCTACTACCAGCCCGGCGGCGGCCCGCTGCTGGACATGGGCCCGTACTACCTGACGGCGCTCGTGCACTTCTTCGGGCCGGTCGTCCGCGTCACGGGCCTGGCCACCCGCTCCGACCGCCCGCGCACGATCGAGACCGGGCCGAAGGCGGGCACGCCGATCGAGGTGACGATCGACACGCACATCACCGCGCTGCTCGAGCACGCGAGCGGAGTCGGCACCACCGTCACCGTGAGCTTCGAGGTCTGGCGCAGCCGGGCCCCGAAGTTCGAGGTCTACGGCACCGAGGGCACCATCTCGGTCCCGGATCCGAACATGTTCTCGGACCCGGTCGAGGTCGCCGTCCGCGACGAGGACTGGCGGGTCGTCCCCGACTCCGCCGGCGTGATCGACACCGGTCGCGGAGTGGGACTGGCCGACCTCGCGGAGGCGATCGCGGAGGACCGCCCGCACCGCGCCTCCGGCCGCGTGGCCCTGCACGTGCTCGAGATCATGGACGCCGTGCTCCGCTCGAACGAGGAGAAGGCGG
This sequence comes from Rathayibacter sp. AY1F9, assembly GCF_002932155.1. Classification (NCBI taxonomy): domain Bacteria; kingdom Bacillati; phylum Actinomycetota; class Actinomycetes; order Micrococcales; family Microbacteriaceae; genus Rathayibacter; species Rathayibacter sp. AY1F9. The sequence continues at coordinate 26,601 of NZ_PSVA01000024.1, forward strand.
TCGTGACGATCGCGAGCACCGCCGAGAAGCCCGACGTGATGCCGCTGCGCACGGCGGGCTCGATCGGCGCCTGACAGCGCCGGGGGGCGACGACGGGAGGCGGGGGATCGCCGCCAGCGCGTCGCTCCCCGTTCGGGGGTGACGGCGGGGGGCGACGCCGTAGACTCGGCGGATCGACGGTCCTCAGCCGCCGCCGCACGCGGAGGGGGATCGGCCGTGGCAGTCGGCTTCCGGCGGAGCGGTGAGCTCCGTGCCCTCGCGCGCCCCCGGCTCCGGGCGGCCGGCGACCCGCTCTCCCCCGAGGACCACCGCTCCCGGCTGTCCGGTTGGCTCAGCATGCCCGGCGGGCCGGGTCTCGTGCGCCCCTCCGCCCTCGCTCCGGCGTGGGAGGCGCCCCTGCTCCGGCTCGTGCGCGCCGGGGCGCCGGCGGAGGACCTGCACGAGGCGACCACCGGCTCCCCCGAGGGCTCGCGCCTCGCGGCCGTCGTCGAGCTCGTCCGCGACGCCCTGCACTCCGCGGACGACGATCGCTCTCTGCGGCTCACCGGCCGGCTGGTGCGCATCCGCTACGACCCGTCGGCCGACTCCTTCCTCCGCCGCTACGGGATCGCGCTGACCGTCCGCCTGCCGCTGAGCGGCGGCCTCGACGTGGAGGTGCCGCTCGACGCCCCGGCGCTGCGCCTGCTCTACGCCGAGCTGGCAGCACCGATGGATCCGACCGCGGCTGTCGTGGCGGTCGAGACCCTGGAGCCGTCGACCCTCGCGGCGTCGACGCTCGCCTCCCTCTACTCCGCCCGCCGCCGCTGGAGCGACGTGGCCGAGTTCTCGGCGCCCGTCGAGAACGTGGACGCCGCCTCCGCCGCGGTGCTCATCCGCCGCGGCGTCGCTCTCCGCGAGCTCGGCCTGATCGAGGGCGCCCTCGAGGCGTTCGACCGCGTGGTGCGCCCGACCGTCACCAGCGCGCGTCCCGTGGAGCTGGGGGCGGAGGCGCTGCTCGAGCGCGCGAGCAGGCTCCTCTCGGACGGGCGCACGGCTCCTGCTCGGCGCGATCTGGACCGCGTGCTCTCCCGCTACCCGGACAGCGCCGCAGCGCACGAGCTGCTGGCGGTCACCGGGCGCTGACGCGATGGAGGGGCGCACCCTCTGCAGGATGCGCCCCTCCGGGGAGTGCGTCGGCTCAGTGCGTCGGCTCAGTGCGTCGGCTCAGCCCTCGGCCTTCGAGGGCTTGCCCTCGGCGGGCAGGACCTCGTGCGGGGTGTCGCGCTCGTCCTCGCCCTCGGCCTGCGACGGCTTGTCGGACTGGTCGTCCGGGTCCTCGACGGGGCTCGGGGTCTGGTCGCTCATCGGAGTCCCTCCGGCTCGTCGGACGTGGCGGACGGCTCGGGGTGCGCCTCGAACTCCATCCAGGCGCGGTCCAGATCGGCCTGCGCCGACTCGGGCTCGCTGGCGAAGTAGCCGTCGTAGATCGCGCGGCCGCCGTGCTCGGGCAGGTCGTCGCGACCGCCGAAGGCCTGCGCGAAGCGGCCGACCTCGTCGTCCCTCTTCTGCTGATCCCGCAACCAGGCGGGGAAGGTCTGCGTCATGGTGACACCTCTCTCTCCTGTCCTCCAGCCAATCCCCCGCCGCGGATCCGGGCAAGCCCTTCCGCCGCGGGCCCCGAGGGGCCAGGCTCCGCCCTGGAGGGGACGGGCTCCGCCCTGGAGAAGCGGCGCTCCGCCCTCTAGAGGACATGTCCGCTACAGGGCGCCCCCGCCCCCGCTGCGGAGGAGAGCCGGCCCCTAGCGTGAGCCCGTGACCGACCCCGCTTCTCCGCGCCCCGCCCGCACCGCCGCGGGCCTGCGCCGCACTCTGCTCGCTCTGACCGCGACCGTCGCGCTGCTCGCCGGCACCGCGGCCCCCCTCGCCTCCGCCGAGCCGGACCCGGTGCCGGTCGGGAACGACCACCTCGCCAACGGCGTCGCCGCCTGGGGGCGCTACCTCAACGGGGAGTGGGACGTGCCGGCGGGCATGTCCGACCTCACGGACGTCGCGAGCAGCTACAGCCACACCCTCGCGCTCCACACCGACGGGACGGTCGAGGCCTGGGGAGCGGATCTGGAGGGCGAGCGGGACGTGCCGGCCGGGCTCCGCGAGGTGACCGCGATCTCGACCGGGTACCTCCACAGCATCGCCCTCACGATGGAGGGGACGGTCGTCGCGTGGGGCGACGACCGTCAGGGCCAGACCGACGTCCCGGCCGGACTCGGCGGCGTGACCGCCGTCGCCGCGGGCAGCTACCACACCCTCGCTCTGCGGGGCGACGGGACCGTGGCGGCCTGGGGCTCCGATCAGTTCGGAGCGACCGACGTGCCGGCGGGTCTCTCCGGAGTGGTCGCGATCGCCGCGGGCGGCTGGAACAGCCTCGCGCTGCGCGCCGACGGGACGGTCGTGGCGTGGGGCGGCGACGACAGGGGCGCGTACACCGCCCCGGCAGGCCTCCGCGACGTCGTCGCCGTCTCGGTCAGCTACTCCCACAGCCTCGCCCTGAAGCGGGACGGCACCGTCGTCACCTGGGGAGACCCCGCCGACTCCGGCTTGCCGCGGGTCCCCGCCGATCTCGGCGGCATCACCGCGATCGCCGCCGGCATCGGCTTCAGCGTCCTGCTGACGTCCGACGGCACCGTCGTCTCCCTGCACCCCGACGGCGACACGGAGCTGGACGTCCCGGCCGGGATCACCGGCGCCACCGGCATCGCGGTCGGCTTCAACCACGCCTTCGCGATCGGCCCGCTGCCGACCCTCACCGCCGACACCGCCGAGACGCTCGTCACGACCGGGACCCGCTACTCCGCGACCTTCACGGCGTCCGGCCCGGCCGCGACCTTCGAGGTCTCGTCCGGCGCCCTTCCCGCGGGGGTGGCCCTCTCGCCGGAGGGCGTCGTCTCGGGCAGGCCGACCACCGCAGGCGACTCCACCTTTACAGTGAGCGCGCGGAACGCGTACGGCACCACGGCCGGCGTGCCGCACACGGTCACCGTGGTCCACGCGAACACCCCGCCCGTCGTGACGGTCGCCTACGCCACCGACGGCGCCTCCTACGAGAAGGGCTCGGAGCCGAGGGCCGCCTGCGCGATCACGGATGCGGAGAGCGGAACGTTCAGCGAGGAGGCCGTCGTCACCGGCACGCTCGTGAACGGCCTCGGCACCCGCACGGCGACCTGCACCTGGACCGACCCCGGAGGACTGACCACGACCGCCGCCGCGACCTACCGGATCGTCGACACCGGCGTCCCCACCATCGCCGCGACGACCGCGCCGACGGCTCCGAACGCCGCGGGCTGGTTCCGCTCCCCCGTCTCCGTCGGCTTCTCCTGCGCCGACGGCAGCGGCTCCGGGATCCGCAGCTGCACCCCCGCGCGGATCCTGCGCGAGGGCCCCGGCCAGAGCGTCACCGGCACCGCCGTCGACAACGCGGGCAACCGCGCCACGACGACCCGCAGCGGCATCGCCATCGACACCACGAAGCCGCAGCTCTCGTTCACGTCGAGGCCCGAGGGGTCCTACCCCTTCGGCACCGTGCTCCCGGAGGCGCGCTGCCTCGCGGACGACGCGCTCTCGGGCCTCACCGGCGACTGCGTGATCACGGGCGGCGGCCGCTCCGTCGGACCGCACGTGTACCGGGCGACCGCGACCGACCGGGCGGGCAACGTCTCGACCCTCACCGCGTCCTACACCGTGACCCCGTGGACGATCGGCGGGCTCAGCACCTCGGTGAAGAGCGTGGCTGCCGGAGCCGCGACCGGCATGACGTTCCAGGTGACCTCGACGTCCTCCGCGGGAACGTTCCGCCACTCCGCCCTCGCCGACGTGCGCAGCGTCACGCAGAAGCAGACCTCCTGCACCGCCGGCGCCGTCCTCACCGGAGCGCCGACGACCACCCTGACCGGACGCCTCCGCTACGACACCGCGACGAACCGCTACGTGAAGGCGTGGACGGTGCCCGCGAAGCGGGGCACCTGCTGGACGCTGACGGTCACGACGGCGGACGGCAGCACGGGGAGCGCCCGGTACTCGGTGAAGTAGCGGCGCCGGACGGCCGCCGCGGTCCTGTCAGGCTCCCGCCGCGGCGTACCGCTCCGCGAGCACGCGGAACGCGGTGGCCAGCTCGGGCGGCTCGGCCCCGGCCATCGGAGCGTCGAACCGGCCGAACGACGCGGCGAGCGCCTCCCACGACCAGGCGCCGAGGGCGAGTCGGCAGCCCGCGTCGCCGAGGTCCTCCACCTCCCCGTCGCCCGCGTAGGGCAGGACTTCGGCGGCGGGCGCCGTCAGCACGACCGAGCCGCGGCACGGCCACCCCTCCCCGGGCGCTCCGCCGCGGAACCGCGCCTCCAGGAACTCGGCGGGACTCCCGCCCGGCAGCACCCGGCGGCGGAAGCGAGCCCCGCGGGGCGAGCGCGGCTCGAGCCGGTCGACGCGGAACACCCGCCAGTCGTCGCGGTCGAGGTCGAAGCCGATGAGGTACCAGCGGCCCTGACGCGCGACCAGGTGGTGGGGCTCGACGCGGCGCACCGCCTCCGCGTGCGCGAAGCGGAGCACCTCCGAGGCCCGGACGGCCGCCGCGACCGCGACCAGCCGCTCCGAGGGGACCGCGGGAGCCGGCGCCGCCGCGACCGTGAAGCGCAGCGCATCAGCTCGGGGCCGGAGCCGGGCGGGCAGGACCTGCCGCACCGTCGCCAGCGCACGGGCCGACGCCTCCTCGAGCCCCGCGATCGGCGCGCGCAGGGCGGCGGTGAGGGCGAGCACCTGCTCGTCGTCGAAGAGCAGCGGCGGGAGCTCGGCGCCGGCCTCGAGCCGGTACCCGCCGTCGGGGCCCTTCGCCGCGTCGATCCGGTAGCCCATCGTGCGGAGTCGGTCGACGTCGCGACGCACCGTGCGCGGCGCGATCCCCAGGCGCTCGGCGAGCACTCCGCCCGGCCAGTCGCGGCGGGTCTGCAGGAGGGAGAGGAGCAGGAGGAGCCGCTCGGTCGTCGTGGGCACGTCCCGAGGGTATTCCGAGAAGAGGACCGTCACCGTCCTCTTCTCCTGGGAGCGTCGGGGCACCGGGTGATCGACCCGGCACGACTGCGAGGAGCGCACCATGAGCATCACCACGACGACCCACCTCAACTTCCGCGGACAGGCCCGCGAGGCACTGGAGTTCTACGCCTCGGTCACGGGAGGCCGGCTCGACGCGATGACCTACGCGGACGCGAACGCTGTCACCGCGCCGGACGAGGCCGACCAGCTGATGTGGGGCCAGGTCGTCTCCGAGGCCGGCTTCCGCGTCATGGCGTACGACGTCCCCGCGCACACGGCTTACGACCCGGGCACGATCCCGGTGTTCGTGTCGCTGCGCGGCTCCGACGCCGACGAGCTGCACCACCTCTGGGACGGCCTCTCGGAGGGGGCGGCGGTCATCGTGCCCCTGGCCCCGGCGGCCTGGTCGCCCCTCTACGGGATGCTGCGCGACCGCTTCGGAGTGACGTTCGTCGTCGACCTCGAGGTCGTCTGGGGCTGAGGCCCGCGGGCTCGGCGGCGGGGCGCGTCCCACTGCGGACGCGCCGGCCGCCGACTCGGTACGCTCAGCACCGGATCCGGTCGGAGGGACGCTGCATGCTGGAGACGATCTCCGAGGCCCTCTCGCTTGTCACCCTCCCCCTCGGCGTGCTGTTCCTGCTCGCCGCGTTCGTCGCGGCGCTGATCGACGGACGCTGGCTGACGACGACCGCCTACCTCGAGGAGGGTCCGCCCCTCGCGCTGCACTGGGTGACCCGAGCCGGCGAGGTGCGATCGCGTCCGCTGTCCGCCGGGGACCCGCTGACGCCGACACGATCGGACCAGCGGGAGGTGCACTACCGCGAGGAGGATCCGCACCGCATCCGCCTGCACCGGTGGAGCGACGCGGTGCGGGCGCTGCGCCTGACCGGCCTGATCCTGCTCGGGGCGGGCGTCGTCCTCGGGATCCTGTCGACGGCGCTGGCGGTCCTCGCCTAGGCGGCGCTCCGTGCGCGAGGATCGGACCCGTGGATGCGGAACGGGTTCTCGGAGACGGTCGGGCCGACGGGGTGTGGTGCCGGCTCGGGGAGCCGCTGACGGTCGCGCAAATCGCTCGCGGCGGGCCCGCGTGGCTGTGCCTGGACGCGCAGCACGGCGCGTTCGACGACGCCGCGGTCCTCGCCTCCCTTCGCGCGCTCGGCGTCGTGAGCGGAAGGCCGCCCGTCGGCGTCCGGGTCGCGGGGCTCTCCGACGCGCTGATCGGCAGGGCGCTCGACGCCGGAGCGGACGTCGTCGTCGTCCCGATGATCGAGACGGTCGAGGAGGCGCTCGCGGCCGTCCGCGCCGCGCACTACCCGCCGCTCGGCCGCCGCAGCTGGGGGCCGATGTCCGATCTCTGGGGCGCCGCTCCCCCGTCGGCCGCCGAGGCGCGCACCGCGCTCTGGGTCATGATCGAGACGCAGGCCGGCCTCGACGCCGTCGATCGGATTCTCGCGGTGCCGGGCGTGAGCGGAGTCTTCGTCGGCCCGTTCGACCTCGCGATCGGCCTCGGACGGGACCTGTCCGACCTGCTCGCCGCGGACGGACCGGACGACCCGCTGCCGAGGATCGCCGCGGCGGCCCGGCGCGCGGGCAAGGGCGCCGGGGCCTACGCGGGCGACCGCGAGCGCGCCGGGCTGCTGCGAGCGCTCGGCTTCCCGAGGGTCGCGGTCGCGACGGATCAGTCGCTGATCGCGCTCGGCACCGCGGCGGCGCTCGACGCGGACGCCGCCGACTCCGGCTGCTGAGCCCGAGGCCGGGCACGGGGCCGGCCGCCGGTCACCGGCGAGGGCTCCCGCCGGGGGGATGCACGGGCTCCGGCGGCTCGGGGACGAAGCGGAGGCCGCCGGCGGAGTTCGCGAGATCGGTGAGCGCCGAGATCCAGGCGGGGTTGATGCGGGGCATGCGGCCGCCGGCGTAGGTGTAGCGGAGCGTGTGCGAGGGGTGCAGCCAGATCGCGCTGCGGCCGTCGCTCATCCCGTTCTCGTCGCGCCAGGTGAGCAGGCACGACTCCCCCCGGCGCAGCTTCGCGGTGAGGACGATCTGCAGGTGGGCGAGCACCCGGTCCTCGACGTCGATCTCGACCGATCCGTCGTAGTGCAGCTTCCCCATCGGCGTCTCCGGCCTCGTCCTCGGAGGACGGGCGCGCCTCCGGCCCACCATCCTCGGGTGTCGTCCAGTGACCAGTTCGGGGCGGCGACAACCGGCGGATCAGCTGGTATCGGCGGATCCGCTGGTCTCGACGGGGCGGGGCTCAGGCCGGCGGGTTCGCCGCCATGAAGTCGCGCATCGGCAGCAGGTTCTGGAGGGGCGCGAAGTACCCGAAGCGGGGCAGGTCGAAGACCACTCCCGCGACTCCGGAGGATCCCATCGCCGCGATCCACTCGAGCGCGGCCGGCATCGGCACCTTCAGCACGCGCGACGCGTCCTCGTCGGAGAGGCCGGCGTGCAGCGCCCCGGCGCGGGCGCGCTCCCCCGTGGTGAAGGCGAAGACCATCGGCCCCGACTCCAGGCCGCCGACGAAGGGGGTGGGCGCGTCGTCCGGCCCCCGCGCGATGAAGCACCACATCGGCAGGGCGTAGACGCTGCGCCAGAGCGCGTCCATCGCGGCGAAGCTCTCGGGGTCGGCACGCAGGGCCTCCGCCCGGGCGTCGATCTCGACGGTCTGATCCATGGGGCTCCCCTCGGCGCCGGCGATCGGCGCGGACCTCCACGCTAACGATGCTCCCGCTGGGCCGCACCCGCGATCGATCCGTCAGCAGCGGCCCGTCCCCGCGGCGGGCACGGGCCGCGGGCGACGGATGGACGCGGCGGCGGAGGCGCGACCCGTCCGCTGATCCCCTCGGCCACTGGCCCCGTCCAGGCGGTTAGGTTAGGTTAACCTTCGCAACCCACACCACCCCCTTCGAAGGATCGCCGTGCCCGCCACTCGCACCCCCCTCCGCCTGACCGCCGTCGCCTCGCTCGGCCTCGCCGCGCTGCTGCTCACCGCCTGCTCGGGAGGAGCCGACGCCGGCTCCGAGGGCACGTCCGAGAGCAGCGCCGCCGAGAGCAGCGAGGGCTTCCCCGTCACCGTCGACCACGCCTTCGGCAGCACCACCGTCGAGTCGGCCGACCGCGTCGTCGCGACGAGCTGGACCAACCAGGACGTGGCGCTCGCGCTGGGTGTGACCCCGGTCGGCTTCACCCGCGCCTCCTACGGCGACGAGGACGGCGACGGCCTGCTGGTGTGGACGAAGGAAGCGCTCGACGCCTCCGGCGCCGAGACCCCGACCCTGTTCGACGAGACCGACGGCGTGCCCTTCGAGGCGATCTCGGACCTCAGCCCGACCGTGATCCTCTCGGCCTACTCCGGCATCACCCGGCAGGACTACGACACCCTCAGCCAGATCGCCCCCACCGTCGCCTACCCGGGCCTGCCCTGGGGCACGACCTGGCAGGACTCCGCGAAGCTCGACGGCGCCGCGCTGGGCCTCGAGGACGAGGCCGTCGCGAAGGTCGGCGAGATTGAGAGCGACATCACGCAGACCACCGCGTCCTACCCGCAGCTCGCGGGCACCACGTTCATGTACGGCTGGTACGACCCGACCGACGCGAGCACCTTCACCTACTACACGCCGAACGACGCGCGCGTGAAGTTCGTCGAGGACCTCGGACTCGACGTCGCCCCGAGCGTCGCCGAGCTCTCCGGCGACTCGGAGGCGTTCAGCGGCACGATCAGCTCCGAGAACGCCGACCAGCTCGACGCCGACGTGCTCGTCGTCTACGGCGACGACACGACCCTCGCCGCACTGCAGGCCGACCCGCTGCTCTCCAAGATCCCGGCCGTCGAGCGGGGCTCCGTCTACGTGCTCGAGGACGGCTCCTCCGCCGCCATGGCCACCTCGTCGCCGAACCTGCTCAGCATCCCGTGGGTGCTCGACGAGTACACCGCCGGCCTCGCCGCGGCCGCCGACAAGGTGTCGTGACCCGCACCGCACCCACCCGGAAGACGAGGGCGACCGCGCTGGCGGTCGCCCTCGTCGCGCTGGCCGTCGCGTCGGTCCTCTCGCTCGTGTACGGCTCCCGCGAGATCCCGCTCGGCGAGGTCTGGCCGGCGCTGACCTCGCCCGATCCGGCGTCCATCGTCGACGCGGCGGTGCAGGGGCGGGTGCCGCGGACGGTCCTCGCGATCCTGGTCGGCGCCGCGCTCGGGCTCGCCGGAGCCGTGATGCAGGGCCTGACCCGCAACCCGCTCGCCGATCCGGGCATCCTCGGCCTCAACTCCGGCGCCTCGCTCGCGGTCGTGCTCGGGATCGCCGGGGTCGGCGCGACGAGCCTGCCGCAGTTCATCTGGCTCGCGTTCCTCGGAGCCGCCGCCGCCGGGGCGTGCGTCTACGCGGTCGCGTCGCTCGGCCGCGAGGGCGCCACTCCGCTGAAGCTCGCCCTCGCCGGAGCCGCCACCGCCGCCGCGCTCACCTCCCTCATCAGCGCGGTCCTGCTCACCCAGGAGACCACGCTGAACCGCTTCCGCTTCTGGCAGGTCGGCGGAGTCGGCGGCGCCGAGACCGCGAGCATCCTGCAGGTCCTCCCGTTCCTCGCGGTCGGCGCGGTGCTGGCCCTCTCCAGCGCGCGAGGGCTCGACGCCCTGGCGCTCGGCGACGACCTGGCGACCGGCCTCGGCCGGCGCGTGGGGCGCATCCGCCTGGTCGCGGGGCTCGCGGCCGTGCTGCTCTGCGGCGCCGCGACCGCGATCGCCGGACCGATCGGATTCATCGGCCTGGTCGTCCCGCACCTCGCCCGCCGCGTCACCGGCCCCGCGCACGCCTGGCTGCTGCCCTCCTCCGCTCTGCTCGGCGCCCTGCTGCTGCTCGTCGCCGACGTGGTCGGCCGCGTGGTCGCCCGGCCGAGCGACGTCGAGGTGGGCATCGTGACCGCGCTGATCGGCGCCCCGGTGCTCATCGCGATCGTGCGCCGCTCGAAGGTGCGGGCGCTGTGAGGACCGCGGAGGCGCCCGCCGCGGTCGGCATCGCGGCCGGCCGCACGCTGCGCCGTCGGCGCACGGTCATCGGCTGCGCGGTCCTCGCGGTGCTCGTGCTGGCGCTCGTCGTCGTCTCGCTCACGGTCGGCAGCACGGTCTACTCGGTGCCGGAGGTCGTCCGCGTGATCCTCGGCGAGACCGTGCCGGGCGCCTCCTTCACCGTGGGCACGCTGCGGCTGCCGCGCACCATCACGGCCGTCCTGGTGGGCGTGGGCTTCGGGATGGGCGGCGTGATCTTCCAGACGATGCTGCGCAACGCCCTCGCCAGCCCCGACATCATCGGCATCACGTCGGGGGCGAGCGCGGCGGCCGTCGTCGCGATCGCGTTCTTCGGGCTCTCGGGCGGCGCGGTCTCGGTGATCGCGGTCGCGGCTGGGCTCGCGACGGCCCTGATCATCGCCGGGCTGGCCGAGGGCGGCGGAGTGATCGGGGCGCGGCTGATCCTCATCGGCATCGGCGTCGCGGCGATGTTCCAGAGCGTGATCGCCTACGTGCAGACCCGCGCCGACTTCGAGGACGTCCAGGAGTCGCTGCGCTGGCTGACCGGCAGCCTCAACTCGGCCGCCTGGCCCTCCGTCCCGCCGCTCGCGCTGACGATGCTCGTGCTGGTGCCGCTGGCGCTGCTGCTCTCGGGCCGGCTCGGCGTGCTGCAGCTCGGCGACGAGTCGGCGACCGCGCTCGGGCTCGACGTGCGGCGCAGCCGGCTGGCCCTGCTCGCGGTCGGAGTCGGCCTCGTGGCCGTCGCGACCGCCGCCACCGGCCCGATCGCGTTCGTCGCCTTCGTCTCGGGGCCGATCGCGCGGCGGATCCTGCCGAGCGCGCGCACGCTGCTGATTCCCTCCGCCCTGGTCGGCGCGGTCGTGGTGCTCGCCGCCGACCTGCTCGCCCAGTACGTCGTCGGCGCGCTGTTCTCGGGCGCGCGCTTCCCGGTCGGCGTCGTCACCGGCGCCCTCGGCGCGCCCTTCCTGCTCTGGCTCCTCGCCCGCCGCAACCGCTCCGGAGGCTCCCTGTGACCGACGCCCCGCCCACCCTCGCCGCCGACGCGGTCACCCTCGCCTACGACGAGCGCGTCGTGGTCGACGGGCTCTCGCTCGCCGTGCCGCCCGGCCGGATCACGGTGATCGTCGGCGCGAACGCCTGCGGCAAGTCGACGCTCCTGCGCGCGATGGCGCGGCTGATCACCCCGCGCTCGGGGAGCGTCCTGCTCGACGGGCGCGCGATCCACCGGCTCCCGACGCGCCAGGTCGCGCAGCAGGTGGGGCTGCTGCCGCAGACCCCGATCGCCCCGGAGGGGATCGCCGTCTCGGACCTGGTCGCCCGGGGCCGCTACCCGCACCGGGGCCTCTTCGGCCGCGGCTCCGGATCGGACGACGACGCGATCGTCGAGGAGGCGCTGCGCGACACCGGCACGCTCGAGCTCGCCGACCGCCCCGTGGACGAGCTCTCGGGCGGGCAGCGCCAGCGGGTGTGGATCGCGATGGCCCTCGCCCAGCGGACCGACGTGCTCCTCCTGGACGAGCCGACGACCTACCTCGACGTGTCGCACCAGGTCGAGGTGCTCGACCTGCTCACCGACCTCAACCGCTCGCGCGGGACGACCATCGTGATCGTGCTGCACGACCTCAACCTCGCCGCCCGCTACGCCGACCACCTCGTCGCCGTGCGCGACGGAGCCCTGTACGCCTCGGGCACGCCCGCCGAGGTGGTGACGCCGGAGACGGTGCGCGCGGTGTTCGGGATGGAGTCGCGCGTGATCGAGGACCCGGTCTCGCGGACGCCGCTGGTGCTGCCGATCGGGCGCCACCACTCGGGCTGAGCCCGGCCGTTCAGACTGAGCGGTCAGGCCGGGGCCGCGGCCAGGGAGGCGCCGTCGACGAGCGTGCAGCGGAGGAGCTGCTGCTCCCGTCGCGCGGGGTCGCCCTCGATGAGGATCTGCACGGCGCGGCGGCCCATGTCGCGCCGGGGCAGCTCGAAGCCGGCCTGCCAGCCGGTGCGGTCGGCCGATCCGGAGAGCGACACCAGCGACAGGTCGCCCGGCACCGCCACCCCCTCGGCCTCGGCGGCCTCCTGCAGGAGGACGAACTGCTCCTCCTGCTCGGCGAGGACGACCGTGACGCCCTCGGTGGCGATCCGGCGGATCCACTCCCGCGGCGACGCCTCCGGCCCCGGGACGAGGTGGAGGAAGCCGTCGCCGAGCTCGGCCCGCGCGCCGGCCATGCGGTCGGTGTACGACTCGACGCCCTCGCCGTGGCCGGCGTAGGCGAAGCGGGTGTGGCCGAGGGCGCGCGCGCAGGAGATCAGCTCGCGGACGATCGACGCGTAGTCGGCGGCCACGTAGGGCACGGGCCCGCCGGCGTCGTCGCGGCGGCCGACGCTGACGAAGGAGAAGCCGCTCGCGTTGAGGAACTCGAGCTCCTCACGGGGCATGCGCTGCCCGAGGAGGATGCAGGAGTCGGCCAGGCGCAGCCGGGTGGTGCCGCCGCTGAGGCCGCCGCGGCGGCCGCCGACACGGCCGCTGGTCAGCAGGAGGAGGTCGATGTCGCGGTTCTGCGCCTCCTCCTCGATGCCGGCGAGGAACGGGTGGAAGAAGTCCTCGCGGTCGAGCGGGAACAGGCTCTCGTAGGTGTAGACGCCGATCATGCCGGTGCCGACCTGCTTGAGGCGGCGCGCGATGGGGTCGGCGACGTACCCCGTCTCCTGGATCGCCTTGAGGATCCGCGCCCGCGTCGCCTCCGGGACCCGGGCGAGCTGCTCGCCCTTGTCGTTGAGCACGAACGACACCGTCGTCTGGCTGACTCCCGCGAGACGCGCGATGTCCTTCTGCGTGATCCGCGGCACCCGGACACCCCCGCTTCATCCTGGTAATAGGTATTACGTCTTGACCTCAGGCTACCGATGACGAAGGATCGCCGTACGCCCATCCGGGGCGAGAGAGGGCGGAACGTCGACGATGATGAATCCCGCAGACCCAGACAACCAGACCACGGCCTCCCCGAGGCCCGATCGGCAGCACAAGCCCGATCAGCAGCCCGAGCACGATCCGCAGCGCAGGCCCGACAACTCGCGCCGCCTCTTCCTCGCCGGGGGCGCCGCCGCCCTCGCCGGCGCGGCAGGGGCCGTCGGCGCCGCCACTCCGGCCGCCGCCGCGCCCCCGGCCGACGCTCCCGGGCAGAAGAAGCGCCTGAGCGTCACCGAGGGGCCGATCTCGCCGCTCGACAAGGAGTTCCGCTGGGACGACCGCGCCGGCGCCGACAACACCCGCGCGGTGCAGGCGGCCATCGACAAGGCGATGACCGCTCCGGGCGGCGAGGTGTCGCTGCCCGCCGGCGAGATCCGGGTGACGGGCCTCGCGGTCGACTACCGCGGCTACCCGGTGCAGCCCGAGAACGGGCCGCCCTACGGCTACGCCGGGCCGAAGATCGTCGGCGCCGGCATGCGCCAGACGAGGATCGTCCAGATCGAGGGCTCGACCCGCGACATCTTCACCGTCTCCGGCCAGACCGGCGACGCGGCCGGTCCCGCCAACAACAACAAGGCCACCGGCGTCGTTCTCGCCGACTTCGAGATGACGGGCACGCCCTCCGGCGGCCACGGGATGTCGCTGCGCTCGCTGGTCAACTGCGAGTTCCGCAACCTGTGGATCCAGAAGACCGGCAAGTCGGGCATCTTCCGCGAGCGCGCCACCTTCGTCTCGGGCGTCGACGACGAGTACTCGTACGCCAACTCCTGGAACAAGATCAAGATCGTCGCCCCCGCGGGCTGGGGCGTGGAGGACTCGGGCAAGGCCTCCATCGGCGGCTCGATGACCAACGTCGAGGCGATCAGCCCCGGCCTCGGCGGCTTCCTCCTCGCGCCGACGAACATGACGCTGCTCGACTGCCAGGCCATCGGCGGCACGGTCGGCCTCCGGTCGATCCGCAACGAGAACCGGCGCTCGGTCAACTCCGGCCTGACCCTGATCAACTTCCGCTCGGAGGGCTCCCGCGACGGCTGGGAGGTGCTGATCGAGGCCGGCACGAGCCACATGATCGTGAACCCGAACTTCTTCCCGACCTCGGGCGCGAACTGCCTCGGCGTCGGCCTGACGAACGGCGGAGCGGACTTCGAGGTGCGCAACCTCACCGTCCTCGGCGGCTTCTACGGGCTCAGCCTCGGCCGCTTCCCGCAGCAGAAGGCGATCGTGCTGGGCAGCGACTCCTCCCAGACGCGCCTCGTGAACCCGTTCATCGAGCGCGGCGCCGCGGGAGTGGACGAGGGCTCGCTGATCGTCGACGAGGGACGCCTGACCTCGTTCGAGCTCGGCCGCGGCCGGGTGGAGCGCGCGGCCGGCTACACCACGATCGCCCGCGCCCCCGAGACCATCCCGACCCCTCCGGCCGGGCAGGTCAACGAGGGCTGGGAGCGCTCCGGCGACACCTGGCGGAAGGTGGCCGTCTTCCCCGACGGGCACCGCGTCGTCATCGCCTCCTGACCCCGGGCGGCGGCGCCCTCCGCGCCGCCGCCCTCCCCCACCGCACACGGAACGAGCACCAGAACGCATGCATGACGACAGCACCCGCATCGAAGCCCGCATCGCCCGCTTCCGCGCCGAGAGCCTCCGGCCGGCGATCCACCGGGCGGTCGAGCCGCTCGGGATCGAGTCGTGGACCGCTCCGGGCGAGCCGGTCCCCTTCGAGCAGGCGCGGGCCGCGTCCTACGCGCCCGCCCGCATCGGGGAGCCGTGGGGCGCCCCCTGGGGCACCGTGTGGTTCCACGTGCGCGGCGAGATCCCCGCCTCCTGGGTCGGCGTCGACGGCTGCGAGCCCGAGCTCGTCGTCGACCTCGGCTACACCGGCGCCCAGTCCGGCTTCGAGGCGGAGGGGCTCGTCTTCACCGCGACCGGCACGGTCGTGAAGGCCGTCGAGCCGTTCAACCAGTCGGTCCCGCTCGACCGGCTGCCCGGCCGCGAGGCGGGCGACCGCACGGTCGAGCTCTACATCGAGGCCGCCGCCAACCCGAACATCACCGGCGACTGGTCCTTCACCCCCACGGCGCTCGGCGGCCGCCCCGCCGACGGCGCCCTGCCGTCCGACCCGCTCTACCGCCTCCGCCGCCTCGAGCTCGGGCTGCTCGACCGGGAGGTCTGGGAGCTGGAGCAGGACATGGCCGTGCTCGTCGGGCTGATCGGGCAGCTGCCCGAGTCCTCCCAGCGCCGCGCCGAGATCGTGCGCGCCCTCGACCGCGCCGTCGACGTCCTCGATCCGGACGACGTGTCCGGCACCGCCGCCGCGGGCCGGGAGGCGCTGCGGACCGTCCTCGAGCGGCCCGCCTCGGCCAGCGCGCACCACCTGCACGCCGTCGGCCACGCCCACATCGACTCCGCCTGGCTCTGGCCCGCCCGCGAGACCGCCCGCAAGGTGGCCCGCACCTTCTCGAACGTCTGCGACCTGATCGAGCGCGAGGAGGGCTTCGTCTTCGCCGCCTCCTCCGCGCAGCAGTACGCGTGGCTGAAGCGCGACCACCCGGAGCTGTTCGAGCGCGTCCGCGGCCACGTGCTCGCGGGCCGCTTCGTGCCGGTCGGCGGGATGTGGGTCGAGTCGGACACGAACATGCCCGGCGGCGAGGCGCTCGTGCGCCAGCTGCTCGAGGGCAAGCGCTTCTTCCTCGACGAGTTCGGGATCGACACCGAGGAGGTCTGGCTCCCGGACTCCTTCGGCTACTCCGCCGCGCTGCCGCAGATCATCGCCGGAGCGGGCGGGCGCTGGTTCCTCACGCAGAAGATCTCGTGGAACGAGACCAACACGATGCCCCACCACACCTTCTGGTGGGAGGGCATCGACGGCACCCGCGTGTTCACGCACTTCCCGCCCGTCGACCTCTACAACTCCGACCTCTCCGGCGAGGACCTCGCCCGCGCCGAGCGCCAGTACGCCGAGAAGGGCAGCGGCACCATGTCGCTCGTGCCCTTCGGCTACGGCGACGGCGGAGGAGGCCCCAACCGCGAGATGATCGCGGCCGCCCGCCGCACGCGCAGCCTCGAGGGCTCGCCGACCGTCGAGCTGTCCACGCCCCGCCGCTTCTTCGAGGAGGCGCAGGCCGAGTACCCGGACGCGCCCACCTGGTCGGGCGAGCTCTACCTCGAGTTCCACCGCGGCACCTACACGTCGCAGGCGCGCACCAAGCAGGGCAACCGCCGCAGCGAGCACCTGCTCCGCGAGATCGAGCTGTGGGCGACCACGGCCCTCGTCCGCGCCGGGGTCCCGTACCCGGCCGACGAGCTGCGCGAGATGTGGCGGACGGTCCTCCTGCAGCAGTTCCACGACATCCTGCCCGGCACCTCCATCGCCTGGGTGCACCGCGAGGCGGAGGAGAACTACGCCCGCATCGCGCAGCGGATCGAGGAGATGATCGCCGAGGCAGTCCGGGCCCTCGCCGGCGAGGGCTCCGCGGAGCTGCTGGTGAACTCCTCCCCCTTCCCCGTCGGGGGCGTGCCGGCGCTCGGCGCGGCCGCGGCCGACCCCGCCGCGGAGCACTCGGCCCCGACGCTCCGCTCCGACGGCGACGCCCACGTCCTCGACAACGGGCTCGTCCGGGTGCGGATCGGCGCCTCCGGGCTCCTCGAGTCGGTCGTGGACCTCGCGAGCGGCCGGGAGGTCGTGCCCGCCGGCGCCGCCGCGGGGCTCCTGCAGCTCCACCGCGACACCCCGAACAAGTGGGACGCCTGGGACCTCGACGACAACTACCGCCGCACGGTGGAGGACCTCGTCGGCGTCGACTCGGTCCGCGCCGGCACCGTGAGCGACCCGCTCGGCCGCGAGGTGCCGACGGTCGTGATCACCCGCTCGTTCGGCGGCTCCACGGTCGTGCAGACCGTCTCGCTGCAGATCGGCCGGGCGGCCGTCGACCTCGACCTCGACATCGACTGGCACGAGCGCCGCAAGCTGCTCAAGCTCGCCTTCCCGCTCGACCTGCTCTCGGACCGGGCGACGTCCGAGATCCAGTTCGGCCACGTGCACCGCCCGACCCACGTGAACACGACGTGGGACGCCGCCCGCTTCGAGACCGTCGCGCACCGCTGGGTGCACGTCGGCGAGCCGGGCTTCGGTGTCGCGGTCGTCAACGACTCCACCTACGGGCACGACATCACCCGCGACCGCGCCGCGGCCGGCACCCCGACGACCACGCTCCGGCTCTCGCTCCTGCGCGCGCCGCTGTTCCCCGACCCGGACGCCGACCAGGGCCGCCACCGCCTCGCCGTCTCGCTCGTGGTCGGCGCCGATCTGCCCGACGCCGTCGAGGCCGGCTACGCGCTGAACACCCCGGTCCGCAGGCTCACCGGCGCCGCGCCCGTCGCTCCCCTGGTGTCGATCGACGACCCCTCGGTCATCGTCGAGGCCGTGAAGGCGGCGGACGACGGGAGCGGCGACGTGATCGTGCGGCTCTACGAGTCGCTCGGCCGCCGCGCCGCAGCGACCCTCCGCGCCGCCTTCGCCGTCCGGGCGGTCACCCGCACCGACCTGATGGAGCGCCAGACCGAGCAGGTCCGCATCGAGAGCTCCGTCGAGGCGGAGTCGGCCGACGTGCGGCTCGAGCTGCGCCCGTTCGAGATCGCGACGGTGCGCCTGGCGCGCTGAGCGCGAGGGGACGCGGGGCGGGAGCAGGCCGGGCCGGCTTGCTCCTGCCCCTGCGTCATGTGGTCTGCTCGATGCACAAGGTCCCGATCGGAGAGGTCCCCCATGCAGTCGTTCCCCGCCCCGCCCCGCCAGGTGCAGATCGGCGACGCCGCCGCGTTCGCCGGCGTCACTCCGCGGGCGATCCGCCACTACCACCGGCTCGGCCTGCTTCCCGAGCGCGAGCGGGGCGGAGACGGTCGTCGGCGCTACGGCTACGACGACATCATCCGGCTGCTCTGGATCCGCCGCCTGGCCGACGCCGGGGTCGCGCTCGAGGACATCCGGGACGCCTTCGCCGTCTCAGCCCCGGCCGGCGCCGAGGACAGCGCCGACCGCGAGGACGAGGTCGCGGGCGTCCTCGCGCGGCTGGACGACGCGCTCGCCGCGCAGGAGGAGGAGCTGCAGCGGAAGCGGGCCTCGGTCCGGCGCATGCGGACCCTCGGCGGCCGGCTGGGGCTGCTCGACGACATCGTCTCGCGCCGCCTCGAGGGCGCGCCCGAGGGCTCGCTGCGCCAGGCCGACCTCGACACCCTGCTGGTCACCGAGCGGATGTTCGGCCCGCTGGGCGCCGTCTCCCAGGCCGGCCGCTTCGTCGTCCTCGCCGCCAATCCGGCGCTGCGGGCGGAGGCCGACCGCGTCGACGCCGCCGAGGAGGCCCTCGACGACACGGTCGCCGAGGACGACCCCCGGGTGGAGCAGGTGGCGCAGGAGCGGCACGCCTTCGAGGCCCGGCTGATGCGCGTCGTCGAGGAGTCCGGTCAGCTCGAGGAGGACGAGGCGATCTTCGACGCGTGGGACGAGGCGCACCCGCCCGAGGACCCCGCGCCGGCCCCCGATCCCGCGCGGGGCTCCCGCGCCCGGAGCGCCGGCGAGATCATCCGGAGCCTGCCCTACGACGTCTCGCCGGCCCGCCTGCGCGCCATGGACCTGGCGATGCGGCTCGGGATGGAGGAGGCGCCGACGCGCTGAGACGCGGGCAGCGGAGCCGTGTGCATTTGGCGGAATCTCAGGTTGGACAGGTCACGGGCTCGGCGAAGTCAACGCTAAGGGGCACAGCCGCACATGTAAGTCACCTGCGGTGTGGATCGTGAAGTCGCGGCCGCTAATGGCGAGCGGCGCGAAGCATGAGCGTTGACCTTGTGATGCCGTTGGCCTCAGGGGACCTGGTTAATCCGTCTGATCGATACGAAGTAGCACCTCTCGTCGTGAGACCCTTGTCAGGTGGACCTCACCATCGTTGAACAGCGCGTCAAAAAATTGCTCGATTCTGGCGGCCCCGTCGACCTCACCGCGTTGCCTCCTCACGTTCATCTCGATGAGATGGCGGTACGAGAATTTGACGAGAGCCGCGAAATTCGCGCTGCGGTTTTGATGGAACTCATCCTCGAGAATCTTGTTCAGGGAGTTTCGATAAAGCCACACACCTTCTACATAAGAGGGGCCAGAATCATCGGTCGCCTTGCTCTTGACGAGGTCACGACCGAGGCCGGACTAACGTTCGATACTTGCCACTTCACAGAAGGCTTCAGCGGGCGTGACATGTCCGTCTCTCGCCTATCTTTAATAAACTCCATTGTCGAATCAAATGGCACGTCCCAGCACTCCGCCCTCGATCTCGCCGGAGCGAACGTGGCAAAGGGTTTCGATCTTCAAAGAACCAGTGCTTACAA
Source organism: Rathayibacter sp. AY1F9 (assembly GCF_002932155.1). Classification (NCBI taxonomy): domain Bacteria; kingdom Bacillati; phylum Actinomycetota; class Actinomycetes; order Micrococcales; family Microbacteriaceae; genus Rathayibacter; species Rathayibacter sp. AY1F9. The sequence goes on from NZ_PSVA01000024.1 coordinate 45,995, forward strand.
CGAAAACGGATCTGCGTTTAATGCCGCAGGATCGACGTTTCAGGGAGAGGTCAACCTTCGTCAGTTTGTAGCGCGCGGCGCGGGTCAGGCTGGTGCCGTTGAGATGGCTTATACAAGGTTTTCGAGGTCGTTTATTCTCAGTGGCGCAACCATCGTAAATGAATCCGGTCCTGCTCTGCAATGTGTACGCATTGAAGTTGCCGGTGACGTTTTGATGGATCGAAATTTCGTGGCAAGTGGTGCGAGTCCACAAGGGTCGCTTTGCCTCGCAAGTGCTGTGATAGCCGGCGATCTCCGCTTGAGTAGCGCGACAATCCTGAATGACAGCGGGCCCGCCGTCCACGCAGACGGAATGAAAGTCCTCAAAAACTTGAAACTGGACTTGCGATTTAGAGCCGATGGAGAGGGAGATGAAGGTGCCCTACGGATAGCAGGAGCGGAAGTCTTGGGGCAAATCGACATGTCCAACGCAACTATCAAAAACTCCTCCGGATCAGGTCTTGTAGCCGATGGTCTAGTCGCTAGGAGTGGAGTTTTTCTCGATGGCACCTTCAATGCGACCGGCAACGGCCCTAGAGGTACGGTAATGCTAAAAGGTGCTCAAATCTCGGGAACTTTCAACATGTCGGGGGCCACCTTGATAAACCGGACAGGGCCAGCTCTCGTCGCCGACGGGCTGACACTCGACGCTGATGCATTTTTCGATAATGACTTTTCTGCGCAGAGCAGCTTTGATAGCGGTTGTGTAAGACTGAATAATGCCCGGATCGTAGGACCATTTGTGGTTTCGGGCCTAATGGAAAACGACTGCGGACCAGCATTGAATTCGGATGGCATATCTGTACATAACGGGATTATCTTACAGGACAAGTTTTCAGCGATCGGCGTTGGTGAGACAGGCGCCATCCGGATGGTCGGCGCGGACGTTGGGAGCCAACTTGTTTTTAGAGAGGGGGAGATTACTAATCTCTCGGGTCCGGCTCTTGTGGCGGACAGTATGACAATCGGTGGGTCGTTAATTCTCGCTGAGGTTCACGTAACGAGTAGCGGACCAGACGGGGCGGTCCGCATTGCAGGAAGTAGTATCGCGGGCCAAGTGGACCTAGATTCGGTCCACATAGTCAGCACCGCGGGCCCAGCACTAATGGCAGAGGGATTGTCGGCTACAAAAGATGCAATATTCTCAGGACATTTTGAGGTCCGAAAAACATGGGGCAATGGGGCTCTTGTTTTAGATGGCGCAAAGATTGACGGTAGTTTAGTATTATCTTCAGCTCGAGTATCGATAAGCGAGGGCGTGGCATTCTCTGGCGTTGGAATGCAAGTGCGAGCAAGCGCTTACCTCAATGGCTCGTTTGCATCTTCTTCTGGAGGTAACAGTACTATTGACGTCCAGAATTGTAAGATCGGCGGCTCGTTGACACTGAACGGCAGTGAAGGGCCGTCGACATGGAAACTCGATGGGCTCACGTATGGAGGCTATCCGAGTATCGGATTTAGCAAATGGTTGGGTATTCTTACGCAGTCGACCCTCGAATATCGACCGCAACCGTACCAACAGCTTGCCGCTGCAGCTCGGGCTGCTGGACACGACGGTGATGCTCGGAGGGCATTAATTGCTCAGCGGAACGACCAAGTTACACGAGGCACGCTCTCCCGGCGGGAAAAAGGCTGGGCGCGATTCACCGGTATCACGCTTGGGTACGGATACGAACCATGGCGAGCGCTCATTGGCGTGTTCCTCATATTCCTGCTTGCATGTCTCGCGTGTCTCATGCCCGGAGCGCTAGCGCAAAGTGTCGCCAATCCTAATCCCCTTGCTCCTACAGCAGCTATTTCTTGTCGCGTTTCCGAAATCCTCCAGGTTGCCGTTAACATGTCCGTGCCGCTGGTTTCCTCAAGCAGTAGCATCGATTGCGCAGCAACCGCTACTCCTCAGGGAGGCCTGCTTAGCATCGCGGCGGTGATCCTAAACGCCGCAGGCTGGGCATTCACGGCATTGTTTGCGGCTGGGTTCACCAGTGCGGTCCGGCGGCCCTAATGGATCACCGCCGATTTCGATCTGCGACCGATTTGAACTCGACGAAGGTGTGCTTTCGGACCGAGGAAACGCTGCCAAGAAACACCTCAGCATAACGTCAGGTGAAGCTAAGTGTAGGTTTTGGCAGATAGCAATTGATTAAGCTCTGGACTATTGACGTTTACTCGCTCTTGAATCCGGGCTAGCTGGTTATCTGGCCAGAGGGTTGCGTAGCCTTCCCGATTTTTCATAAGGCCGCGGAGTGGCAGTGAGCCGAGGAACGATACCTCTTGCCCTCCTTAAATTAGAACCGCGTGCCGGCTGCGCGACTGGGTGCGGTATCCGTTCGGACGCACCGACCGAGGCGCACCTCGCTCCCCTCAGCGGAAGGAGGGTTGGGCGCCACGACGCGGGGTCACGCCCGTCCGGTCACAGGACCTCCCGCAGCACCTCCAGCGCCCGCTCGCGGTCGCCGACCCCGCCGCCCTCGTGCCCGCTGTACGGCCACACGTCGATCGACGTCTCACCGCCGGAGACGTTGTGGGAGGCGAAGACCGTCGAGGGCGGGCAGATCGGGTCCATCAGGCCGACCGAGCGGTGCACCCGGCAGCGCAGGCGCCGCGAGAAGTGGACGCCGTCGACGTAGGAGAGGGTCCGCTCGACGGCGTCGAGGTCCTCGGGGCGGGTCGCCAGGTAGCGGGCGATCTCCACGTAGGGCGCCTCGTTCGTGACGGTCGTGGCGCGGAGGACGTCGGAGAGGAAGGGCACCAGGGCGATCGCCGCGCGCATCCGGGGGCGCAGCGCCGCCGCGGCGGTCGCGAGCGCTCCGCCCTGGCTGCCGCCGAAGACCGACACCCGGTCCGGGTCCAGCCCGGGGAGCGCCTCCACGGCGTCGACGGCGAGCGCCGCGTCCGCGATCAGGCGCCGGTAGTAGTACGTCTCGGGCGACTCGATGCCGCGGGTCGTGACCCCGGGGTAGGCGGGGCCGCTGCCGTGGGGGTCGGGGGTGGCTCCGGAGCGGGCGAGGCGGCCGGCTCCCTGGCCTCGCGCGTCGACGACCAGGTGCGCGTACCCGGCGGCGGCGATCCAGAGGTGCTCGATCGGCCGGCCCCGTCCGCTGCCGTACCCGGGGTACTCGATCACCACGGGGAGCGGGGCGCCCGGGTCGACCGCGGGGGTCACCAGCCAGGCGGCGATCGGCTCGCCCGCGAAGCCGGGGAACCGCACGTCCCGCACCCGCACCAGCGGGAGGCCCGCGTCGACCGGCACGGCGCTGACGCCGGGGCCGCCCTCCCGCCCGAGCGCGAGGGTGGCCCGCCAGAAGGCGTCGAAGTCGTCGGGCTCCGCGACCTCCGCACGGAACTCGCGGAGGGCGGCGAGGGGGCGATCCGTGAACACCGGGTCAGCCTTTCAGACCGGAGTGCGCGAGCCCTTCCACGAACTGCCGCTGAGCGAGGAGGAACACGGCCAGCACGGGCACGACCGTCATCGTCGCCGCGGCGAGCTGCACGTCCCACATCTCCCCGCCGTAGGCGTCGGTGAAGCGGGTGAGCGCCTGGGGCAGGGTGAAGAGCTCGGGCGAGGTCAGGTAGACCGTCGGCTCGAGGTACATGTTCCAGGACCCGAGGAAGGTCAGGATCGCGACGGCCGACAGCGCGGGCTTGGACAGCGGCAGGAAGATGCGCCGCCAGATCCCGAAGCGGCCGAGGCCGTCCAGGCGCGCGGCCTCCTCGAGCTCGCCGGGCATCGCGATGAAGTACTGCCGCATGATGAACGTGCCCAGCACCGCCGGCGCTCCGACCATCGGCACCAGCAGCAGCGGCACGTGGGTGTCGATGAAGCCGAGCTGCCGGAAGATCTGGAACAGCGGGATGATCGTCACCTCCGTCGGCACCAGCAGGCCGGTCAGGACGACGAGGAACACCGCGTTGCGGCCTGGGAACGGGATCCGGGCGAAGGCGTAGCCGGCCAGGCTCGACACCAGCAGCGTGACCACGGTGACCGTGACCGCGATGTAGAGGCTGTTCCAGTACTGGAGCGCGAACGGCTGGAACCGGAACGCCTCGGCGTAGCCCGCCAGGCTCGGCGAGTCCGGCAGCAGGGTCGGCGGGTTCGAGAAGATCTCGTTCACCGGCTTGAACGACGAGGCGATCATCCAGAACGTCGGCACCGCGAACGGCAGCACGAGCAGGATCAGCGTCACGACGAGCAGGGCGGTCATGAGCGGGCTGCGGCCGCGGCGGCGCTTGACGGGCGGCTCCGGGACGGCTTCGAGGCGTGGCGTGAGCGGGGTCCCCTGCTCGACGACGGCGTCAGTTCTCATAGAAGACCCATTTCCTGCGCAGCTGCCACTGCACGACCGTGAGGATCAGGACGAAGAGGAGCAGCATCAGCGAGAGCGTCGCGCCGTAGCCGATGTCGCTGAACTCGAAGGCCTGTTGGAACACGTAGTAGACGAGCACTGTCGTCGACAGCTCCGGCCCGCCCTCGGTCAGGACGGCGACCTGCGCGAACGCCTGCAGCGAGCCGACGATCGTGAGGATGGCGGTGAGGAGCAGGGTGGGCGAGATGAGCGGGAGCGTGATCCGGAAGAAGATCGCGCGGGGGCTCGCGCCGTCCAGCCGGGCCGCCTCGTAGAGGTCGCCCGGCACCCCCTGCAGCGCGGCGAGGAAGAGCACCATGTTGACGCCGACGCTGCGGATGACCTGCGTGACGATGACGCTCGCCATCGCGGTGGGTCCCTCCTGGAGCCAGTTCGGCCCGTCGAGGCCGACCAGCGAGAGCAGGCCGTTGATCGCGCCGTTGTCCTGGAGGAGGAAGCCCCAGACGAGGGTCCAGGCGACCACCGAGATGACGACGGGCGAGAAGAAGAGCGTGCGGAACAGGGCGCCGCCCGGGATCCTCCGGTTCAGCAGCACGGCCAGGCCCAGCCCGAGGGCGAGGTTCAGGACGACCACTCCCCCGGAGAAGACCGCGGTCGTGCCGAGCACCGCGCCGATGCTCGGGTCGTTGATCGCCCGCTCGTAGTTCTCGCCGCCCACGAAGGTCATGGAGCCGGTGAAGACGTTCCACTCGTTGAGGCTGAACCAGACCGCGAGCCCGACGGGCAGCAGCACGAACACGATCACACCGAGCAGCTGGGGCGCGATGAAGAGCCAGCCGGCGAGCGCGTCGCGGCGCCGGAGGTTCCAGTAGGCGCCGGCGGGAGCGGATCGGCGGCTGTCCGTCGAGGTCGCGGTCACGGGATCACTTCCCCTGGAGGACGGGCGCGATGGCGTCGCAGACGCCTCCGAGCACCTCGGCGACGTCGGCATCGGCCGACCACATGCGGTCCAGCGCCGTCTTGCCGACCGAGGTGATCTCGGCGGGGCTCGTCACCGGAGGGGTGGCGGACACGTCGGCGAGCTCGTCGACCACGACGCGGTCGAGCTGCTCGGCGCTGAGGCGCGTGTTGACCTTCGCCAGCTCCTCACCGGACAGCAGCGACTCGCGGGGCGGCGGGAAGAACTGCGCGAGCTTGGCGGAGTTCTCCGGGTTGGTCATGAACGAGAGGAAGCCGGTCGCCTCCTCCACGTGGTCGCCGCCTGCGAGCGCGGCCATGCCGGCCTGGCCGATGTTGCCGTACTCGCCGGCGGGGCCGACGGGCAGCGGGTAGATCTCGAACGGGAACGAGCCGTCGAGCAGGCTCGCGCGCGAGACCTGCGCGGTCGTGAACGCGGCGTCGCCGGCGAAGAAGTCCGCCGTCACGCCGGGTCCGGGGGTCGCGCCGCTGACGTAGACCGAGTCGTGGAAGAACTGGAACGCCTCCACCATCTCGGGCGAGTCCATCGTGCACTGGGTCCCGTCGTCGCTCCACGGCTGGGCTCCCCAGCCCGCCCAGAGGTTCGCGAGGCTCAGCCAGCCCGAGAAGTCGAAGTCGCGGATGATGTAGCCGGCCTTGCCGGTCGACTCGTTGACGGCCGCGCCGATGCGGTCGACGTCCTCCCAGCTGAGCGTCGCGGGGTCGACGGTCTGCCCGGCCTGCGCGATGAGGTCCTGGTTCACGTACAGCGCGAACGGCGAGTTGGAGAACGGGTACGCGTAGAGCTCGCCGTCCTGGCTGAACGACTGCGCCACGCTGGGCAGGATGTCGTCGTACTCGTAGCCCTCGGTCCCCTCGAAGGTCTCGGTCAGCGGAGCGAGCGCTCCGGCGTCGATCAGGTCCTTCGCGATGTCGCCGACCCAGGCGAGGTCGGGGGCGTTGCCGCCCGCGGCCTGCGTGGTCAGGGTCGAGTTGTAGTCCGCGAACGGGAGGGACTCGAAGGTCACGGACTCGATCTCGGGGTGGTCGGCGATGTACTCGTCGGCCATCGAGTCGAACAGGGCGAGCTGCTTCTCGTCGGAGGTCCAGACGGACATCCTCAGAGCGACGGGTGCTGAGTCGTCCCCGCCGCCGACGGCGCCGCAGCCCGAGAGGGCGGCGATCACTCCGACTGCGGCGAGCGAGGCCATCAGCTTCTTCGCTGGTCTCATCGTCTCTCTTTCTCCAATGGTCTTCTCGGTGTTCCCGGTCAGTACCCGACGACGTCGGGCCAGTGGGTCTCTACGCCGCGCGACTCGAGCCTCGCCTGCAGGCGGGCGACGAGGGCGGGGTCGGCGGCGATCTCGTGGGGCGACAGGTCCTCGGCGAGGGCGAGGGCCGCCAGCTCGCCGACGGCCTCGCCGATGTTCCACTCCACGGGGTGGAGGCGGTACGCGCCGTTGGTGATGTGCGTCGTCCCGATGTTCTTGCCCCCGGGCAGCAGGTTCGTCGGGGTGCGCGGCACGAGGGCGCCGAGCGGGATCTCGAACGGCGAGCACTCCACGTCGAGGTAGTTGTCGCCTCCGGTGGTCGGGTGCAGGTCGATCCGGTACATGCCCACGCCGACGGAGTCGTCGAAGCGCGCAGGGCTCCCCGTCCCGCGGGCGGCGACGGAGACGTCCTGCTCGCGCACGGTGTTGAGCGCGCGGATCCGGCGGGACTCGCGGATGTAGGGGGCCTGCGCGAGGCCGTCGGCGGTGCCCATCACGTCGCCGCGGAGCCGGAGCCCGGGCCAGCCGCGGCCGCCGTCGGGCCGGGGCGCCTCGGTCTGGAGCCAGTAGAAGTACGACAGCGAGAGCGCGCGGGCGCCGGCGAGGTGCTTCTCCGGCTCCGGAACGTCGAGGATCGAGCTGTCGAGGTAGTCGAGCATCGGCCAGTTCGCGAGCACGATGTCGCTGTCGAGCGCGCCCGGCCGGAGGGTCTCGGTCGCGAGGATCCGGCGGAACATCCAGAGGTCGGTGTCCCCGCCCTGCGCGCGCTGGTCGGCGGTGCGGGTGTCGCCCACGGCGTTGACGTGCATCGTGCGGGTCTCGGGGCGCAGCGTCCTCGGGTTCGGCGCGGTGAAGGAGAGGAGCTTCCCGCCCCAGAACGGCACCTCGTACTCGTGCCAGTAGTCGTAGTCGGCCGGGCGCTCGATGGTGTGGTCGCCGTCCGCGCTGTCGAAGCCGAAGCACCAGGTGACGGCCTGCACGTTCATCGGGTCGGCGACGGCGGGAGCGCTGGGCTCGCCGTGCTCGTCGCGCGACTCGGACCCCGTGACGTAGTCGACCTCCGCGAGGGGGAGCAGCTCCCCCGTCTCGGTCGCGTCGACCACGTACCGTCCGGAGACGGCGAGCTCCTCGCCCGAGACCGCGTCGCGCAGCAGGACGCGCTCGATCCGGCCCGGGCCGCCGTCGACGGCGAAGGGGACGACGCCGGTGACGACGCGGATCGCTCCGCTCGAGCGGTAGGGGGCGAGCATCTCGTCGAGCACGGCGACGGCGACGCGGGGCTCGGCGCAGAGCCGGCTCACGAGTCCGCGGCCGGGGTTCAGGCGGTCGTCGCGCATCGCCTCGGCGGTGAGGGGGTAGTTGCGGCGGTAGTAGCCGCGGATGCCGTCCCGGAGGCGCCGGTAGTCGGCGGTGACGCCGAACTGCTCGACCCAGGTGTGCTCGTCCGGCGGGACGCCCTGCGAGGTGAGCTGGCCGCCCAGCCACGGGTACTGCTCGGTCAGCACGACCGAGAGGCCGTTGCGGGCGAGGGCGATCGCCGCCGCCACTCCTCCGAGGCCGCCGCCGATCACGGCGACATCTGCTTGCATCGGGGTCACGCGTCCGCCTCGTCCTCGTCGACAGTCTGGGTCATCGGCCTACTACCCGCGGGTAATACGTATTGCCGATTGATTAGACCGTAACGCACGAGTGTCCGGTTGGCAACGGTCTCCGCCGTTCCGAGCGATGCCGCGGCGACCCGCGGGCGTCCTCAGCCGGAAGCGGGCCGGATGTCAGGGCTCGGTGGCATGCTCGACCCCGAGCGCGGCCGGCGGGCGGCGGCGCGGAGCGGAGCGGAGCAGCATGATCGGGTTGGATCTCACCGGGCGCACGGCCCTCGTCACGGGGTCGGGGCAGGGCATCGGGCTGGCCATCGCGACGACGCTCGCGGAGGCGGGCGCCGAGGTGATCGTGAACGCCCGCTCCGAGCGGTCGATCCGCCGGGCGATCGAGGCCGTCGGCGCGGCGGTGCCGGAGGCGCGGGTGCGCGGAGTCGCGGCCGACGTGTCGACGGAGAAGGGCACGGCCTCCCTCCTGCGCGCGGCCGCCGACGTGGACGTGCTCGTCAACAACCTCGGGATCTTCGGCTCCGCCGATGCGCTCTCCATCGACGACGACGAGTGGCGCCGCTACTTCGAGGTCAACGTGCTCACCGGCGTGCGCCTCACCCGCGCCTACCTCCCGGGGATGATGGAGCGCGAGTGGGGCCGCGTCCTCTACATCGGCAGCGACTCCGCCGTCGTCACGCCCGCCGAGATGATCCACTACGGAGTGTCGAAGACCGCGCTGCTGGGCGTCTCGCGCGGCTTCGCCAAGGCCTCCGCCGGCACCGGGGTGACGGTGAACAGCGTGCTCGCCGGGCCGACCCACACGGGCGGCGTCGAGGACTTCGTCTACGAGCTGGTCGACCGCGAGCTCCCGTGGGAGGAGGCGCAGCGCGAGTTCATGCGCCTGCACCGGCCGCAGTCGCTGCTGAAGCGCCTCATCGAGCCGGAGGAGATCGCCCACATGGTGGCGTACCTCGCCTCCCCGCTCGCCTCGGCCACCACGGGCGCCGCCGTGCGCGTCGACGGCGGCTACATCGACTCGATCGTGCCGTAGCGCGCGCTCCCGGGGCTTCCCGGGGCGCCGGCCGTCAGCGCGGAGGGGCGACCGAGCCGCCGGGGCGCCACGGGCCGCCGATGCGCTCCTGGAGGAGCGGCGCCGCCGGGTCGGCGAGGCGGGCGAGCAGCGCCTCCACTCCGCGGCGGCCGAGCTCGCGGCCGGGCGCGACGAGCAGGTCGAGTGCCGGGTCGGCCAGGTCGGCGACGTCGGGGTCGGAGGCGAGCAGGACGATCGAGAGGTCCTCGGGCACGCGCAGCCCGCGGTGCCGCACCTCGTGCGCGAACCCGACGGCGGCGCCCCCGTTGACGATCACCACGGCGGTCGCGGAGGCGGGGTCGAACGAGCGGGCGAGGGTGCGGCCACCGGCGGGCGACTCCTCGCAGCGCAGCAGCACGCCCTCGACGCCGCGGGCCGCGCAGGCGAGCGCGAACGCCTCCTGGGTGCGCGCATAGGGGCCGAAGTCGGCCGCGGCGTCGCGGTCCGGGCCGAGCACGAGCGCCACCCGCGCGTGCCCCAGGCCGGCGAGCCGGCCGAGCGCCTCCTCGACCATCCCCTCGAAGTCGATGTCGACCCAGTCGAGGGCGGACGGGTCGCGGGTGCGCCCGATGAGGGCGAAGGGCGTGCCGGAGTCCCGAAGGACCGGCACGCGCTCGTCCTCGCTGGTGACCTGCATCAGCACGACGCCGTCGATCAGGCCGTCGGCGCGCAGGTCGGCGAGGCGGTCGGAGCCGCCGACCGTCGGCCACAGGACGATCGAGTGGTCCTGCTCCGCCGCGGCCTCGGCGGCTCCGAGCAGGAACGAGGTGGCGGTGTTGAGCGGCCGGCTCGACACGAGCGGATAGACGACCGCGACGATCCCGGAGCGGCGCCGCGCGAGAGCGCGGGCCAGGGCGTGCGGCCGGAAGCCGAGCTCGCGCATCGCCGCCCGCACCCGCTCGCGGGTCTCGGGCGAGACGGGCTTGGTGTCGTTGACCACGAACGAGACCGTCGCGATCGAGACCCCCGCGAGGCGCGCGACGTCCCTCATCGTGGCCACCGCGCCTCCTCCGCTCGCGCCGCCCGGCCGTGGTTGACGCGGGGCGGACGTCTCCCGCATCCTAGGAGACGCGGCCGGTAAAGCGGTTAACCCAGTGTCGGGCCGCCCACTGCCGCACCGTCTCCACCGTCGAAGAAGGAACACCGTGACCACACCCTCCTCCCCCGTCCGCGTCCTCGTCTGGGGCGAGAACCGCCATGAGCAGATCGAGGAGAAGGTCCGCGCGATCTACCCCGACGGCATGCACAGCACGATCGCCGACGGCATCCGCGAGAACCTCGGCGAGCGCGCCTCCGTCTCCACCACCACGCTCGACGAGCCCGAGCACGGCCTCACCGAGGACGTCCTCGACGCCACCGACGTGCTCGTCTGGTGGGGCCACATGGCCCACGGCGACGTCTCCGACGAGATCGTCGAGCGCGTCCAGCGCCACGTCCTCTCGGGCATGGGCCTCGTCGTCCTGCACTCCGGCCACTGGTCGAAGATCTTCGGCAAGCTCATGGGCACCACCTGCACGCTGCGCTGGCGCTCGGAGCAGGACCGCGAGCTGGTCTGGACCGTCGATCCCACGCACCCCATCGCCCAGGGGATCCCGCACCCCTTCCTGATCCCGCAGCAGGAGATGTACGGCGAGTTCTTCGACGTGCCGGCGCCCGACGAGCTCGTGTTCCTCTCGACCTTCACGGGCGGCGAGGTCTTCCGCTCCGGCATGACCTGGAAGCGCGGCCACGGGCGCATCTTCTTCTTCTCCCCCGGCGACCAGGACTACCCCGTCTACCACCAGGCCGAGGTGCGCCGCGTGATCGCGAACGGCGTCGAGTGGGTGCGCTCCTCGCGCCCCGAGCGCCGCCTCCCGGTGCTGCAGCGCTACGAGACCGAGGACTTCCACAACGGCCAGGACTACGAGGGAGCGCTCGTCCGATGACGGTCCGCCTCGTCCAGGTCGGCGCCGGCGCGATGGGCCGCGCCTGGATCCGCACCATCCGCGACTCCCCGGACGCCGAGCTCGTCGGCCTGGTCGACCTCGACGTCGACCTCGCCACGGCTGCCGCGGAGGAGGAGGGGGTCGGCCCGGTCGCGGTCGGCACCTCCGTCGCCGAGGTCGCCGCGCGCTCCGGCGCCGACGCCGTGGTCAACGTGACCGTGCCGCGGGCGCACCTCCCCGTCAGCTCGGAGGCGCTGTTCGCCGGGCTGCCCGTGCTCTCCGAGAAGCCGATCGCGCCGACCATCGCCGAGGCGCTGGTGCTCGCGGCGACGGCCGAGGCCTCGGGCCGGCTCCTGATGACCAGCCAGTCGCGCCGCTACTACGCGGCGATCACCGCCTTCCGCGAGCAGATCGCCGGGCTCGGGCAGCTGGGCACCGCCTCCGTGCACTTCGCGAAGGCGCCCCGCTTCGGCGGCTTCCGCGACGAGATGGACCACGTGCTCCTGGTCGACATGGCGATCCACGCCTTCGACGCGGCGCGGTACCTGCTCGACAGCGACCCGGTCGCGGTCTACTGCGAGGAGTACAACCCGGGCTGGAGCTGGTACGCCGACGGAGCCGCGGCGAGCGCCGTGTTCGAGTTCGCCGGCGGAGTGCGCTTCAGCTACACCGGCAGCTGGTGCGCCGACGGCCTCGAGACCTCGTGGAACGGCGACTGGCGCGTGAACGGGGCCGGCGGCACCGCGCACTGGGACGGCGACGGCGCTCCGGAGTGGCAGTCGCGCGAGTCGGAGGCGGTGCGGACCGCCGCGCTCGAGCCCGTGCCCGAGGAGATCGCGGGCTCGCTCGCGGAGTTCGTGCGGGTGCTGGGCTCGGGGGCGGTGCCCTCGGGCGAGGTGCACTCGAACGTGCTTAGCCTCGCGATGGTGGAGGCGGCGGTCCGCTCCTCCGAGACGGGTGCGCGGGTGCGGCTCGACGACGTGCTGGAGGAGGGGTACGCGGAGGCGCTGACGCTCGCGCGCGACGAGCGCGTGCGCGCGGCCCTCGGCTCCTGGGGCTCGGCCGCGGAGGGCCTCGCGCGCTGACCACGCCGCCTGGCGGATCTCGAGGCGTCCGTGCCGCGGACTGCGGCACGCGGCGTCTCGAGACCCCGCCCGGTCGCGGCTCCGCCACCGCGCGTTCGCCGGGCGGACACCTGCGGGCGGCGGCGCGTTCACCGGGGGCGGCCAGCGTGGGCGGGTTCCTTCGAAGCCGCTCAGGAGACCCGTGTCCTCTCGTCACACCCGCACCCGCACCCGCACCGCCGCCCTCGCCCTCACCGTCACCCTCGCCGGCTGCACCCTCGGAGCCGCGGCCCTGCCCGCCTCCGCCGCGGGCGACTCCTTCTTCACCCGTATCGCCACGGTGCCGGCCTACCTCAACGCGGCCGACCCGTCCGCCGACTCCGCCGTCGCCGAGATCTCGAGCGCGTCGCCCGACGGCCGCCTGGTCTACTCGACGGACTCCGCCGGGCAGCGCATCGACGTCCTCGACATCTCGGACCCCGACGCCCCCGAGCCGCGCGGCGGCGTCGGCGTGGGCGGCGAGCCGACCTCGGTCTACGCGACCGGCGAGTACGTCCTCGCGGTGGTCGACACGAGCGACGGCGACTTCGCGAACCCCTCCGGCCACGTCAGCGTGCTGCACGCCGACGACCTCGCGCCCGTCGCGAGCATCGAGCTCGGCGGCCAGCCCGACTCCATCGACGTCACCACCGACGGCTCGACCGCGGTCATCGCGATCGAGAACCAGCGCGACGAGGACCTCGCCCCCGAGGGCGGCGAGGAGGGCGACCTCCCGCAGGCGCCCGCCGGGGAGCTCGTGGTGATGGACCTCGCGGGCGACCCCTCCGCCTGGGTGCCGGAGCACGTCGACCTCACCGGTCTCGCCGGCCTCGACACCGCGTCGGACCCGGAGCCCGAGTACGTCTCGATCAACCCCGCCGACACGGCCGTCGCCGTGACGCTGCAGGAGAACAACGCCGTCGCGATCGTCGACCTGGCCACCCGCTCCGTCACCGCCTCGTACACCGCGGGCACCGCCTCCGTCAGCGGCATCGACACGCTCGACGACGACTCGATCTCGCTGACCGGCTCGATCACCGACGTCCCGCGCGAGCCCGACGCGATCGGCTGGGTCGGCGACGACCACGTCGCGATCGCGAACGAGGGCGACTGGAAGGGCGGCACGCGCGGCTGGTCGATCCTCGACGCCGCGACCGGGGCCGTGCAGTGGGACGCCGGGAACTCGTTCGACCAACTCGCGGTGCGCCTCGGGCTCTACCCGGACAAGCGCTCCGACGCGAAGGGCTCCGAGCCCGAGGGCCTGCTCTCGGCCACCTTCGACGGCGTCCCCTACGTGTTCGTCGGCGCCGAGCGGGCGAACTTCGTGGCCGTCTACGACGTGTCGGAGCCGACCGCGCCGCGCTTCGTGCAGGCGCTGCCGTCGACGCCCGGCCCGGAGGGGCTGCTCGCCCTGCCCGAGCGCGACCTGCTGGTCGTCTCGAGCGAGACCGACGACGCCGAGGCCGCCGTCCGCGCGAGTGTGCAGCTCTACGCGCTCGGCGCCTCCGCCCCCGCGTTCCCGACCGTGCTGTCGGCCGACGTCGACGGATCGCCGCTGCCCTGGGGCGCGCTCTCGGGCCTCTCGACCGACCCGGCCGCGCCCGACCGCCTGTACGCGGTGAGCGACAGCGCCTACGCGCCGAGCACCCTCCACTCGATCGACACCTCCGTCTCGCCGGCGCTGCTCGACTCGACGCTCACGGTGACCGAGGGCGGCGAGCCCGCCGCTCTGGATCTGGAGGGGATCGCCGCCCGCGTCGACGGCGGCTTCTGGGCCGTGACGGAGGGCGGGACAGGCGACGGCAACGCGCTCCTGCGACTCGACGCGGATGCCGCGGTGACCGAGCGGATCGCCCTGCCCGCGGAGCTCGCCTCAGCGCTGGGCAAGCAGGGCTTCGAGGGAGTGACCGTCGAGGACAGTGCCGCCGGTGAGATCGTCTGGACGGCGCTGCAGCGCGAGGCCTCGATCGACGCCGACGGAGTGGTCCGGATCGGGCGCTACGACGTCGCCGCCGACAGCTGGAGCTTCTTCGGCTACCCGCTGGAGGCCGTGTCCGGGGCGGACGGCGACTGGAACGGGCTCTCGGAGATCACGCTCACCCCGGCGGGCACGCTCGCGGTGATCGAGCGCGACAAGCTCAACGGGCCGGACGCCGCGCTGAAGGCCGTGTACACGGTGCCGCTGCCGACGGAGGCCGGCGCGGCGGTCGGCGAGACGCTGCCGATGCTCGAGAAGACCCTCGCGGTCGACGTGCTGCCCGCGCTGCAGGCCGGGAACGGCTGGACCCAGGAGAAACTCGAGGGCCTCGGGATCACCGGCTCCGGCGAGGTGTTCGCGGTGACGGACAACGACGGCGTGGACGACGCGAACGGCGAGACGGTGCTCGCATCGCTCGGCTCCGCGGAGTCCGTGTTCGGGGCTGGGACGGTGCCGACTCCGGGACCGACAGTCGAGCCGACGGTGGCGCCGACGGCTGAGCCGACCACGGCGCCGACCGCGCAGCCCACTGCGCAGCCCACGGTCGCGCCGACGGCTGAGCCGACCGCGCAGCCCACGGCCGAGCCGACCCGCACGCCGGCTCCCGCTCCGGCCGGCGCCGTTCCTCCGCGGACCGGCTCGGGACTCGCGAGCACCGGCGTCGAGACGGGCTGGACCGCCGCGGCGGCCTTCGCCCTGCTCGCCGGCGGAGCGCTCGCGCTCGGAGTGACGCGCCGCCGCCGCGACGCGCGCTGACGGACGCCGACGGCCCGGGGGACAGTGTCCTCCGGGCCGTCGGCGTTCCCCCGCGCAAGCGGGGCGGGTGGTCGGGTGTCAGCTTCCGGTGGGGGCGTCCTCGGTGTCGGGAGCGGTGCTCTCGGAGGGCGCCTGCGGGGCGACGGGCGCGGCAGGGCCGGAGCCGTCGGCCGACAGCACGGTCGGGAACGCGGGGGCGGAGGCGCCGAGCGCGTAGAGCTGCACACTCGCGCGGACGGCG
>NZ_PSVA01000025.1:0-58270 GCF_002932155.1 Rathayibacter sp. AY1F9
TGCCGGTGCCCCCCTCCGCGGCTGAACACCGGACGACAGTGGGCCCACCGCGCGGCCTCGGCGCGCGGTGGGCCCACTGTCGTCCGGTGTTCAGCCGCGGAGGGGGGCACCGGCACGTCCGGGCCGCCGTGCCGGTCCTCCGAGCAGGCGCGGCGCCGGCTACCACAGCGCCGCCCGCCCGTGCACGGGGTGGCCCCGGAGGCGCGGCTCGCCTGGGATGGAGGGGAGCGGCCCGATCCGGGTGCCGCGGACGGAGGAGCCATGCCCGACCAGTACACGTTCACGAACCCCGCCACCCAGTACCCGGACGTGACTCCGCCGGTCCAGCAGCAGCCCGAGCCCGGGCTGCAGTCGCGGATGACCCCGGTGCCCGACCTCGGCGAGGAGAGCTACCGCGGCACCGGCAGGCTCGCGGGCCGCCGCGCGCTCATCACGGGAGCCGACTCCGGGATCGGCGCCGCCGTGGCCATCGCCTTCGCCCGCGAGGGGGCCGACGTCGCCCTCGCCTACCTCCCGAGCGAGGAGGAGGACGCGCAGCACGTGATCGGGCTGATCCGCGCGGAGGGGCGCACCGCCGTGCCGATCCCCGGCGATCTCACGAGTGCCGAGTACTGCACGCGGCTCGTGGCGGAGGCGGTCGAGGGCCTCGGCGGGCTCGACGCGGTGGTCAACGTGGCCGGCAAGCAGATCTGGAAGGAGGACCTGCTCGACATCACCGACGAGCAGTTCGAGGCGACCTTCGCGGTCAACGTCTTCGCTCCGTTCCGGATCATCCGCGCGGCACTCCCGCACCTGCCCGCGGGCGCCACCATCATCAACACGGCGTCGGCGGAGGCGCACAAGCCCGCCCCCGACCGCCTCGACTACGCGATGACGAAGGGCGCGATCAACAACCTCTCGAAGGGCCTGGCGCAGCAGCTCGCCGCGAAGGGCATCCGCGTGAACGTCGTGGCGCCCGGCCCGACGTGGACCGCCCTGCAGGTGAGCGGCGGCGTCGACCCCGAGAGCCTGCCCGACTTCGGCTCCAGCGAGTCGCCGATGGGCCGTGCCGCGCAGCCCGCCGAGCAGGCCCCGGCCTACGTGTTCCTCGCGTCCGCCGAGTCGAGCTTCGTCGCCGGCGAGACCCTCAACGTGAACGGCGGCATGGTCTCGCCCTGACCCGCCGCGCCGCCGCCGCTCGCTGCTGGACCGCCGAGACGCCTTGGTCCTGCTCGAGACACGGGCTCGCGTCAACCCTCTCCCGAGCGGCGGGGGGCGCGAGGTGCCATGGAGGGACCACCACGAAGGAGCACCATGAGCACCACGACCGTCCTCCCCATCGAGACCTACTCCGACGAGCAGGGCTGGCACAACCGCATCGCCCACGCCCAGGTCCCGCTGAGCCACCACGAGTCGCGCCAGGAGGCGGAGGAGGTCGGCGAGGAGATCGCCGAGCAGCGCGGCGGGGAGCACGTCGTCCTCGGCTGACGGCCGGCGCGGGGCGCGGCATGCGGTGCCCGGCCGGGGGACGCGCCCGGCCCGCAGGCGCCCGCTCCGCAGACGCCCCGTCCCGCGCGTGTAGCGCCCCCGACCCCGCCCGGTCAACCTTCTCGACCTCCCGGCCCCCTCCTCCCTAGCGTGGCCCGTCGTGCTCGCTCCCGAGCGCGCGACGAGAGGACGACATGGCCACCACGAGCGACGCCCCCGCGACCGGAGAGGCCGGCGGCACCTCCCTGCGCCGCCGCATCACCGGCCCGCTGCTCTACTTCTTCATCCTCGGCGACGTCCTCGGCGCGGGCATCTACGCCCTCATGGGCACGCTCTCGGCGGAGGTCGGCGGCGCCGTCTGGATGCCACTCCTGCTCGCGCTCGGCCTCGCGCTGCTGACCGCCGGCTCCTATGCCGAGCTGGTGACCAAGTACCCGAAGGCGGGAGGCGCGGCGGTGTTCGCGCAGCGGGCGTTCCAGCGCCCGATCGTCTCGTTCCTGGTCGGCTTCGCCATGCTCGCGGCCGGAGTGACCAGCGCGGCCGGTCTGTCGCTCGCGTTCGCCGGCGACTACCTCGGCACCTTCCTCGACGTGCCGACCGTGCCGACGGCCATCGTCTTCCTGATCCTCGTCGCGTGCCTCAACGCGCGGGGCGTCGCGGAGTCGCTGCTCAGCAACACGGTGATGACCGTGATCGAGGTCGGCGGCCTGCTGATCGTGATCGGATGCGTCGCGCTGCTGGTGGCGGGCGGAGGCGGCGACCTCGCCCGCACGGTCGAGCTCAGCTCCGAGCAGGCGCCGGCGCTGGCGGTGCTCGGCGCGGCGATCATCGCGTACTACTCCTTCGTCGGCTTCGAGACCTCGGCCAACATCGCCGAGGAGATCCGCGACCCCAGCCGCGTCTACCCGCGCGCGCTGTTCGGCTCGCTGCTGACGGCCGGTGCGGTGTACGTCCTGGTCGGCCTCGCGAGCTCGATCGCGCTGCCCGCCGACGAGCTGTCCGGATCCTCCGCCCCGCTGCTCGACGTCGTGACGGCGAGCGGAGCCGGGGTGCCGGCGTGGCTGTTCAGCCTGATCGCGCTCGTCGCGGTCGCCAACGGAGCGCTGCTGACCATGATCATGGCGAGCCGCGTCACCTACGGCATGGCGAAGGACGGCCTCCTCCCGGACGTGCTCGGCCGGGTGCTGCCGAAGCGCCGCACGCCGTGGGTGGCCATCGCGGTGACCACGCTGGCGGCATGCCTCCTGACCCTGGTCGGCGATCTGGCGACCCTCGCCGAGACCGTGGTGCTGCTCCTCCTGCTGGTGTTCATCAGCACGAACGTCTCGGTGCTCGTGCTGCGGCGCGACAAGGTCGAGCACGACCACTTCCGTGTGTGGACGGCGATCCCCGTGCTCGGCATCGCCTCGTGCGTGCTGCTCCTCAGCCAGCAGGACCCGATCGTCTGGCTCTACGCCGGGATCCTCCTCGTGGTCGGAGTCCTCGTGCACCTGGCGACCCGCCGCTCGTCCCGTCGCACCGCCTGATCCGCTGACGGTCCCGGCGGGGCCGCCGCTCCGCCGGACCGTCCCTCCCGACCGCCGCGCTCGCCCCGCGACCGGTCAAGCCCCTGGGCGGACGGCCGTCCGAGGCGTGGGATGGAGGGAACGGAAGGAACACGAATGACCGACACACCCTCCCGTGAGGAGCTGCCGCTCCCCGACTGGAACGACATCCCGCTCGCCACGCTCGCGGAGCGCATCCGCCCGCTCGACGAGGCCGGCCTCGGCGCGCTGCTCGCCTACGAGGAGGCGCACGGGCACCGACTGCCGGTGACGACGATCCTGCACTCGCGCCTCGAGCAGCTGCGCGGGGGAGCGGAGCCGGCAGGCAGCGCGCCGGAGTCGCTGCCCGAGGTGTTCCGCTCGTCGTCCGGATCGCCGGTCTCTCCGGCGACGTCCGGTCCGCCGATCAACCCGCCCTCGCACGGAGTGCCGACGAACCCGGCTCAGCCGCGCTGACGGCGGCGGGCGGAGTCGCGGTCGCGGCGGCTCCGCTCCCGCCGCGCGCTGCTCAGGGCCTGCCCAGCGCGCGCGGGCAGACTGTCCGGAGCCGATGACGGCGACCGGACGAGGGAGCAGTACCCGGAACGCGACAAGACTGACTCGTAGGAGCTGTCATGTCCTGGATCGTCCTCATCCTCTCCGGTGTCCTCGAGGCCGTGTGGGCCACCGCCCTCGGCAAGTCGGAGGGGTTCACCCGGCTCGGCCCGTCGGTCGTCTTCGGCGTCGGCGTCGTCGCGAGCATGGCCGGCCTCGCCTACGCGATGCGCGAGCTGCCCACCGGCACCGCGTACGCGGTCTGGGTCGGGATCGGCGCTTCGCTGACCGTGCTCTACGGCATGTTCTTCGGCGGCGAGGGCTTCTCGCTCGTGCGCACGCTGCTGGTCCTCGGGATCGTCGGCTGCGTCGTCGGCCTGAAGCTCGTGCACTGAACCGAGGCCCCCGTCCTCTCCTCCGCGAGAGCCGCTCCCGTACGCGACACGCCGACGGAGGCGCACCGGACTGGCATCTCGCCGAGGGTCCGAGGCCGGTGGTTGCAGGACGCCGCGCGTTCCACCTAGGCTCGGCGCATCAGGGGAGAACGATCGTTCTACGGTTCTCCCCGCCCCCCCAAGGAGGACTCATGCCCACTCGTACCGCACGCACCGCCTGGAACGGCTCGCTCGAGACCGGCGAGGGCCAGGTCGAGCTCTCGAGCTCGAAGATCGGCACCTACGACGTCTCGTTCCCCAAGCGCGCCGCCGACGACGCCAACGGCTCGACCAGCCCCGAGGAGCTCCTCGCGGCCGCCCACTCCGCCTGCTACGCGATGCAGTTCTCGGCCGTCCTCGGCCAGGCCGGCGGCACCGTCGAGGCGCTCGACGTCCGCGCCGACGTCTCGCTCGGCCCGGACTCGGCCGGCGGATTCAAGCTCACCGGCATCAAGCTCGTCGTGAGCGGCGAGGTCTCCGGCATCGACGAGGCCGCCTTCCTCAAGGCCGCCGACGAGGCCAAGGAGACCTGTCCCGTCAGCAAGGCGCTCACCGGAGTCGACATCACGCTCGACGCCACCTTCGAGGGCTGAGCCCCTTCGCACGTCACGAGCACCCCGTCGCGCATCGCGGCGGGGTGCTCGTGCGTCCGGCGCGGCCGCGGAGCGGCGTATCGAGACCCCCGCCCCCGCCGGCCGCCCGGCGCCCCCTGTCGTCAGACCGCCGCCGGCGCGTAGCGGAAGCCGGCGCCGAGGTGCTCCTCCGGCAGCCGGTCGCCGCGGCCGTGCAGCTTCTGGCGGAGGCTCCCCTCGACGTACTCCTCCGGGTACGCACCGCGGCGGCGCAGCTCCGGCACGATGAACTCCACCACGTCCTCGAAGGTGCCGGGCGTGATCGCGTAGGCGAGGTTGAACCCGTCCACGTCGGTCTCCTCGACCCACTCCTGGAGGTGGTCGGCGACCTCCGCGGGCGAGCCGACGACGAACGGGCCGAGCCCGCCGATAACGCTGAGCTTGGCGATGTCGCGGACCTTCCACTCCGAGCCGTCCTCGTTCGCCTCCTGGAAGTTGGCGACGGCCGACTGGATCGCGTTGCTCTTCACGTTGCCGATCGGCTCGTCGAGGTCGTACTGCGACAGGTCGATGCCCATCCAGCCCGACATGAAGACCAGCGCCCCCTCCTCGCTCCCGTAGGAGAGGTAGTCGCGGTGCTTCTCGTGCGCGGCCTCGCTGGTCTCGGCGGTGATGATCGTCAGCAGCGTGTAGATCTTCGCGGAGTAGCGGTCGCGGCCGGCCGCCTCGAGGGCGTCGCGGATGCGCGAGACGGTCGCCTTTAGGCCGGCCTTCGTCGAGGACGCGACGAAGATCGCCTCCGCGTTGCCCGCCGCGAAGCGGATGCCGCGCGGTGACGCTCCCGCCTGGTAGATGACGGGGGTCCGCTGCACCGACGGCTCCGAGAGGTGGATGCCGGGGACGGTGAAGTTCTTGCCGCGGTGCCCGATCTCGTGCACCTTCGCCGGGTCGGTGAAGACGCCCGACTCGCGGTCGCGGACGACCGCGTCGTCCTCCCACGACCCCTCCCACAGCTTGTAGAGCACCTCGAGGTACTCGTCGGCGACGTCGTAGCGGTCGTCGTGCTCGAGCTGGTCTTCGTGGCCCATGTTGCGGGCGGCGCTGGGGAGGTAGCCGGTGACAACGTTCCAGCCCACGCGGCCTTTCGTCAGGTGGTCGAGCGTCGACATGCGCCGCGCGAACGGGTACGGGTGCTCGTAGGCGGTGCCCGCGGTGATGCCGAAGCCGAGGTGCTCGGTCGCGGCGGCCATCGCCGAGACGAGGAGGATCGGGTCGTTGACGGGGACCTGCGCGCCGTGGCGGATCGCCGCCTCGTTCGAGCCGCCGTAGACGTCGTAGGTGCCGAGCACGTCGGCGATGAAGATGCCGTCGAACGTGCCGCGCTCGAGCAGCTTCGCCAGGTCGGTCCAGTACGAGAGGTCCTTGTAGCGCCAGGACTGGTCCTGGGGGTGGCGCCACATGCCCGAGGACTGATGGGCGACGCAGTTCATGTCGAAGGCGTTGAAGCGGATCTGGCGGGTCATGGAGTCGATAGTGCCCAGAAGAGCAGCGAACGGGTACCGAGCGCGACGCACGGCGTCACAATGCGACGCCCGTCGAGGCGCCCGGCGGGTCTGGGTGGTCGGCGACGTCCTCGACGAGCTGGCCGACCTCGAGGACCGCATCGGCAGCGCGATGATCGAGAGTCGGAACGGGTGATGCGCCGGGGCGCACCGCCCCCGTCCGCCGACCGGGCGGCTCCTCCTCCTACGCCAGCTCGCGCCCCAGGAAGCGCACGTGCTCGCCGATCTGGAACGCCTCGCCGCCCTCGTGGCCGTTGAAGGGGTAGACCCGGATCTCGCGGGGTCCGGCGTAGCGGTTGTAGGAGGCGTAGACGGTGGACGGCGGGCAGATGTCGTCGCGGAGCGCCACCGAGAACAGCGCGGGGGACTGCGCGTAGGGGGCGAAGGAGGTGCCGTCGAAGTACGAGAGAGTGTCGAACACGCGCGCCTCGGCGCCGCGGTGGGTGTGCAGGTACTGCACGATCTCGCCGTACGGCATCGTGTCGACCAGCCGCACGGCGTGCGGGATGTGGGAGAGGAACGGCACGTCGACGATCGCCGCGCGCGCCGACTCCGACTCGCCGAGCAGGCCCAGGATCCCCGTGACGGCCAGGGCGATCCCGCCTCCCTGGCTGCCGCCCGAGACGGCCACGCGGGAGGCGTCGACCGCGGGGTGCGCGCGCAGCACGTCGAGCGCTCGGACGGCGTCGGTGAAGACGCGGCGGTAGAAGTGCTCCGCGGGCGACTCGATGCCCTGCGTCATGAAGCCGGAGACGTGCGGCCCGCTGCCCACCGGGTCGGGCGTCGCTCCGGAGCGGTGCCCGGACCCCTGGCCGCGGGTGTCCATGACCAGGTGCGCGTAGCCGGCGGCCGACATCGCGGTCCACTCCGCGAGCTGCCCGCGGCCGCCTCCGTAGCCGATGAAGGTCACGAGCCCGGGGAGGGGGCCCTCGACGCCGCGGGGGAGGATCAGCCACGCGCGGATCGGGTGGCCGCCGAAGCCGGAGTAGGTGACGTCGAAGGTGTCGAGCAGTCCGAAGCCGGCGTCGACCCGCTCGAGGCGCGGCTCGGTCGCGACGGCCCTCGCCTCGGCGATCGTGTCGCGCCAGAACTCGGCGAACCCGGCGGGCTCGGCGATCTCGGGGGCGTACTGCTCGAGGAGGTCGAGCGGGAGGTCGTACTGCGGCATCACGGACTCCTTCTCGGGCAGCGGCGCCCGAGGACCGAGGCTACTGGAGGCACGGGCCCACCTGGGTGCGGCGTGGGAGAACGCCGCAGAGCGGAATGCCTGGGCACCCTCCGCGTTCTCCTCAGCATGACGACGTACGGAATCATCGGAGCAGGCAACATCGGCAGCCAGGTCGCACGGGCGGTCATCGCCCTCGGGGACGAGGTGGTCATCGCGAACTCGCGCGGCCCCGAGACCCTCGCCGACCTCATCGCGGAGCTCGGCCCGAAGGCCCGCGCCGCCACGGCACAGGAGGCGGCCGAGGCCGCCGAGATCGCCGTGGTGACGGTGCCGCTGAAGAACCTCGAGGAGGTGCCGGTCGCCCCGCTCGCCGGCAAGATCGTCCTCGACACGAACAACTACTACTTCGAGCGCGACGGCCGCATCGAGGCGCTCGACAAGGGCGAGACCACGACCAGCGAGATGCTCCAGCAGCACCTCCCGGAGTCGAAGGTCGTCAAGGCGTTCAACCACATCATGGCCGCCGACATCACCACCGACGGCACCCCGGTCGGCACGCCCGACCGCCGTGCCCTCGCGACGTCGAGCGACTACCCCGAGGCGATCCACTTCGTGACCGACCTCTACGACCGGATCGGCTTCGACACCGTCGCGATCACGCCGCTGAGCGAGTCGTGGCGCGTCGAGCGCGACCGCCCCGCCTACGTGGTGCGGCAGAACCGCGAGGAGCTCGAGGCCAACCTCGCGAAGGCCCCCCGCACGGTCTGATCCAGCCACTCGGAGGGGAGCGGAGCTGCGGCGCCGCTCCCCTTCTGCATGTCCGGACGGCGTCGGAGGCGCGCCCGGGACGGCTCCCTCGGCGCTCGCCGCCGCCGGGCCTGCGATAGTCGAGAGGACCAGCCACGCACCAGAGAGCCCCGATCGGGCTCCGAGAGGAGAGGCCTGCCATGCCCTCGACACCCCGTTCCGTCCCCTCCCGCTCCGGGCTCTCGCGCCGCAGCGTCGTGATCGGCGGTCTCGCGGTGCTCCCGCTGCTCAGCGCCTGCACGCCCGACTCCTCCGCTCCGGACGACGCTCAGCAGGAGGCGCCCCGCACCCGCACCGCGGCTCCGAGCGGGCCGGTGGCGCTCGCCCCGGACGCGCTCGCCGCGAGCGCGGCCCTGTTCGCCGCGGCTCCGCTGGTCGTCCTGGTCGAGGACGTCGCCGAGTCCCGCCTGCGCGCCGCCCAGGTGAGCATCGCCTGGGGCGTGCCGCTGCTGGTCGGCTCGGCGGGATCCGGAGCGACGGCCGCCCCGACCGCGGACGCCGCGGCCGCGGGATCCACGGCTTCCGAGACGCCGTCCGATCCGGGGGGCCCGTCCGACTCCGCGACCGGATCCGCCACCCCGTCCGCCACACCGTCCTCCACCGCTCCGACCTCCGACGCCCTCGCCGCCGAGTTCGCCCGCCTCGGCGTGACCCGCGTGCTCGCGATCGGCGACGTCACCGCGCCCGAGGGCGTCGACGTCGTCGCCTCCGCCTCCGACGCGGCCGCCCTCAGCACCGCGTCCGGCCTGACCGTGACCGACCTGGCGCTCGCCGACCTCGCCGCCGCGGCGCCGTCCACCGCCTCCGACGCTCCCTTCGGCGCTCTCCCGGCCCGGGCCGACGCCCTGACCGGCCTGCACGCTCTCGCCCGCGCGCAGGACGCCGACGTCGCCGCACTGGCGACCGCCCGCGCGGCCGGCGTGCCCGTCACCGTGGTCGACGGCGACGACCTGCTCGCCTCGGGCGGAGCCGTGACCGCGATCGCCCAGGCCGACGCCTCCTGCACGCTGCTGCTCGGCCCCGTGCTCGCCGCCCAGCCCGAGCCCGAGTGGGCCGTGCGCGCGGCCGCGAGCGGCTGGCAGCTGCCGGGCGGCGGCCAGCGGATGTTCGGCGGGCACCTCTTCGTCGCGATCTACGGCACTCCGGGCGCTCCCGTCCTCGGCGTGCTGGGGGAGCAGGGCCTCGAGCCCACGATCGCGCGGGCGGAGGCGGTGGCCGAGCCGTACCGGGCGCTCACCGACAAGAAGATCGTGCCGAGCCTCGAGATCATCACCACGGTCGCGGCGGGCGACCCCGGCAAGGACGGCGACTACTCCAACGAGCTCGACGCCGCCGACATCCGCCCCTACATCGACGCGGCGCAGGCGGCGGGGATGTACGTGGTGCTCGACCTGCAGTCGGGGCTGACCGACTTCCTCACCCAGGCGAAGCAGTACGCGGACCTCCTGTCGCTGCCCAACGTCGGCCTCGCGCTCGACCCGGAGTGGCGCCTGCTGCCCGGCCAGAAGCCGCTGCAGCAGATCGGGCGCGTCTCGGCCGCCGAGGTCGACAGCGTGTCGGAGTGGCTGGCCGACCTGGTGCAGAGCGAGGGGCTGCCGCCGAAGATGTTCGTGCTGCACCAGTTCCGGCTGTCGATGCTGCAGGACCGCGACAGCATCCGCCGCGACCGGCCCGAGCTGGAGTTCCTCATCCACGTCGATGGCCAGGGCTCGCAGCCCGACAAGCAGGCGACCTGGGACGCGCTGCACGAGGGCGCCCCCGAGGGCATCGGCTGGGGCTGGAAGAACTTCTACGACGAGGACGCGCCCATGCTCACCCCCGCCGAGACCATGGCCGAGGTGCGCCCCCTCCCCGACCTCGTCACCTACCAGTAGGCGGATCCCGAGGGCGGGCGTCAGCGGCGCAGGAGCTCGCCGGAGACGACGCCCGCCTCGACCTCCTCGAGGGCGCGGCCGCGGGTCTCGGGCACGCGCTTCCAGATGAAGACGAGCGCGAGCAGGCCGACGGCGCCGAACAGGAAGAACGTTCCGGTGATGCCGACGCCGGAGACGAGGGTGGGGAAGAACAGGCCGAGCACCGCGTTCGTGATCCAGTGGCAGAAGATCGCGATGCCGACGCCGACGCCGCGGATCCGCAGCGGGAAGATCTCGGACAGCATCACCCAGGTGACGATGTTGAGGAACGTCTGCATGCTCCCCACGAACGCGACGACCAGCACCAGGATCACGTACGGCCGCGCCGGGTTCCCCACGGGGAGCGCGACGGAGGCGATGCCGATCAGGAAGTGCATCGCGGTGGTCAGGGAGTAGCCGAGCAGGAGGGTCGTGCGGCGGTTCATCGTCTGCATGAGCCGCAGCCCGATCAGGCCGCCGATCACGGCGATCGCCCCGGGTGCGATGTTGGCGACGAGCGCGCCGTCGTGGTCGAAGCCCGCCTCCTTCAGCACCGACTGGCCGTAGTACATGATCGAGTTGATGCCGGTGAGCTGCTGGGCGACTCCGATCCCGATGCCGACCAGCAGGATGCGCACCGCCCAGCGCTCGCGCAGCGCCTGCAGCAGGGGGATCCTCGGGCCGTCCTTCGCGCCGATCGAGCGGGCGATGGTCTCCGCCTCCGCATGGGCCCGGTCGGGCGTCCGGATGGTCGTGAGCACGTCGAGCGCCTCGTCGCGGCGGCCGTGCGCGATCAGCCAGCGCGGCGACTCCGGGACCCGGGTCATGCCGAGCAGGAGCGCGGCGGCGGGGAGCGCGGCGACGGCGAGCATGATCCGCCAGACGCCGGGCAGCTCGCCCCAGACGGTGCCGATGACGGCGTTGGCCACGAAGGCGGCGAGCTGGCCGATCACGATCATCAGCTCGTTGCGGCCGGCGAGCGAGCCGCGGATCTCGGAGGGGGAGATCTCGGAGAGGTAGATCGGCACGACCACCGAGGCGCCGCCGACGGCCAGTCCGAGGACCGCCCGCCCGAGGACCATCACGCCGAAGCCCGGCGCCACCACGCAGACCAGGGCGCCGACGAGGAAGAGCACGGCGAGGAGGCGGATCGTGGTCCGCCTCCCGAGGGCGTCGGCGAGGCGTCCGCCCGAGATCGCGCCGATCGCGGCGGCGAAGAGGAGCGAGCTGGTGACGACCCCCTCGGTCAGCGCGGTGAGGCCCAGCTCGGCCGACATCGGCTCGAGGGCGCCGTTGATGACGCCGGTGTCGTAGCCGAAGAGGAGGCCGCCGAGGGTCGCGATGAGCGCGATGAGGCCGAGACGCCGAGTCGGCGCCTCCAGGGAGGTGGTGGTCATCCGCTCACTCTGACGCATGGCCGCGCGGTGAGCGAACCCTGGACCGTCGGGGGAACCCGGTGTAGCGGGTCCCCTCGACGGCCCGAAGCCCCTCGGCGGCAGGGAGGGGGGAGGGAGCGTGCGGAGGGGGTGCTCAGGAGGAGACGCGCGCGCCCTCGCGCAGGCCCTCCTCCTTGGCCTGCTGCACCAGGGCGGCGATGCGGCGGCGCGAGCGCGAGCGCCCGGCGAGCAGCGCCGCGAGGATGAGGCCGACCCCGAGGATCACGAGCAGCTGCGGGACCGGCACGGCGGCGACCGTGATCGACTTCGTCACGGGAGCGGTGGCGACCGGCTCCTGATCGGCGGCGGCGACGGTCGGTGCGATGGTCAGGTCGGCGCCGACCCCGAAGAGGGGCCAGATGCCGTCGAGCTGCACCGAGACGCTGCGCCGGTCGCCGGGCAGCAGCTCCTGCTGGGGCGCGTCGGCCGCGACGACGGGGGCGGTGGCGCCCTGGGCGCTCGCCGTGCCGTCGAGCAGCAGGCGCACGTTGCCAGTGTTCACCACGTCGGCGACGAGCGAGAGGGAGCCGGGCTGGAACGGGTTCCAGGAGAGGCGGTAGTCGCTGGCCAGGTCCTCGACGGAGAAGGAGGGGGTCACCTCGCCGGTCACGCGGGTCATCACGCGGAAGCCGATGCGGCTCTCCACTCCGACGTTCGCGCCTCCCGCCTCGGTGCCCTGCGAGAGCACGGAGGCGGCGATGCCGGCGGCGTGGTCGCCGGGGGTGGCGTTGTCGGGGACCGTCACGGTGAACGGCACCACGCCGCTGCTGCCCGGATCGACGGTCACGGTCTCGGGGGCGGAGATCCACAGCCCGGCGTCGACCGACTCCTGGTCCGAGTTGAGCATGTTGAAGCGGCCGGTGTCGGTGAAGTAGCCGTCGGCGCTGGTGATGCTGAAGGTCACGGGCTGGTCGCTGAGGTTCCGCACGACCGCCTCGTCCGAGGCGCTCGCGCCGGGGGCGAGCTCGAGCTCGACCCACGCGCGCTTGTCGGGGACGCCGTCGGTGGAGGGGCTGACCGCCCAGGTGATCGCTCCGTCGGCCGCGACGGCCGCCGGAGCGACCCCCGCGCCGAGGAGGGCGACGATCAGCGCGAGCAGCGCGGGGAGGAGCGGGCGGCGGGGAGCGGCGGAGCGGCGCGGAGCAGTCATCAGAACCTCATGGTCGCACGGGGGAAGCACGACGCGGCCGGGCGGGCGGGCCCGGCCGCGTCGGCCGTGGTGGGATCGCGGCCGAGGGAGTGCGTCCCCCGGCCGCGACGGGTCACTCGAAGAGCGACAGGGTGATGGTGGACGAGTACGCGCCGGCGTCCACGTTCACGGGGGTGCGGAGGAAGAGGTCGGCGTCGGCGCTCCAGGAGCCCTCGGGGTTGACCTGCTGGGAGTTGCTGGCGACGATCGCGAGCAGCTCCTTGCCCTTCAGGCCGACGCCGTTGGCGCCGCCGTCGATGGCGGTGCCGACCTCATCGCCCGCGGCGACCTCGCCGAGGTCTCCACCGTCGACCAGGTCCGGGGTCCAGCCGAGGTTCTCGGCGCCGATGGTCGAGCCGTCGGCCGACGTGAAGTCGCTCGCCGTGCCGATGACGTACCACGCGGAGTCGGGGGAGACGTCCGCGGCGTCACGGGTGTCGGTGACCGTGACGGTGGGCAGGGTGCCGGTGAACTGGCGGCGGACGTTGTCCGAGCCGGTCTCGGTCAGCGTCGTCGAGTCCGCGGCGACGGTCATCGAGAGGGCGCCGGTCCCGGGGAGGTCGGCGATCTCGACGTTGATGTCGACGTCGTCGTTGCCGTAGTTGACCTCGGCGGCGAACGCCGTTCCGGCGACTCCGAGCAGGAGGACGCCTCCGGCCAGTCCAGCGGCTCCGCGGATCAGAAGGGATCGGGTGTTCATGTCGGGTGTTCTCCGTTCTCCGGCCGGCGTCGTCGCCGGCTCGATCTCAATGGGTGTGGGTCGTGCCCGCGGATCAGCTGCAGCTGGCCGCGGAGTAGGGGGCGGTCGCGGAGGCCGTGGCCGGCTTCCCGCTGATGAACGCGGTCGCCGTGGCGGTCGCGGATCCGTCGGTCACGCTCGTCGCCCGGGTGGTGAAGGCGGCCGAGACGGTGGCGCCGGGAGCGACGTCGGCGAAGCTCTTGGAGCCCCACGTCGTGCCGATCACGATCTTCGCGGCGAAGGCGTTCGGGTTCGTGGCGGTCGCGGTGACGACGATCTTCCCGGCGGCGCAGCGCGTCGTGGAGGTCGTGGTCACGGCGATCGCGGGTGCCGAGTCGGTCACGGGACCGACGGAGGCGGAGGCCGTCGCCGGCGTCCACTGCGGCTTCGCGGCGGTCACGGCCACCGAGATCGTCGCTCCGCGGTCGGCGGCGGTGAGCGTGTAGCTCGACGCCGTCGCCCCGCTGATCGCGGTCCCACCGCGCTTCCACTGGAAGCCGGTCGCCGTCCACGGGGAGGAGGCGGAGGCGGTCAGCGTGCTGCCCACCGTCGCCTTCCCCGTGATCGAGGCTGCGAGCGGCGCGGTGTCGACGATCGTCTGCGCGGCGACGCTGGTGAGGGTCGGGACGACCTTCTGCATGAGCCCGGTCGTCTTGTCGAAGGTCACCCGGTCGATCGTCGTCTCGCGGTGCTGGCCGTCTCCGCCGGGGATGGCGAAGCGGTGGTAGGCGATGTACCAGTCGTCCGTGCCGGGCACGTTGACGATCGAGTTGTGGCCCGTGGCGAGGATGCCCTGCGAGGTGTCCTTCTCGAGGACCACGCCGCGGTAGGTCCACGGTCCGTCGACGCTCGTCGAGGTGGCGTAGCCGACCTTGTAGTTCTCCGAGCCGGTGTCGTCGATCGAGTAGGTGAGGTGGTACAGACCGTCGCGGTAGTTCAGGAACGCACCCTCGCGGAAGTCGGTCAGACCGCTGATCTTCTTGATCGTGCCGGTCTTGATCGAGAGCATGTCGTCGGACAGCTCCCCGTAGAGCGGGTCGCCGTTGCCCCAGAAGAGGTAGCTCTTGCCGGTCTTCGGGTCGGTGAACGCGGCGGGGTCGATCGCCTGGCCGGACCGCACGGACTCGCCGTTGGTGATCATCGCGGTCGGCTGCGCCGTGAACGGGCCCATCGGGCTGTCCGAGACGGCGACTCCGATCGTCTTGCGGTTCAGCGAGGAGTTCTCGCCGGAGAAGTAGAAGTAGTACTTCCCGTTCTTCTCGATGATCGTCGGCGCCCAGGCGTTGCCGGTCGCCCACGGCACGTTGCCGTTCGCGCCGTCGAGCGTCAGGAAGGGCTGCTCCGAGCGGGTCCAGTCGATGAGGTTCTTCGAGGACCAGGCGTAGAAGGTCTTGCCGCCCCAGCCGGCGAAGCCGTCCGAGGTCGCGTACAGGTAGTAGGTGTCGCCGAAGACCGCGATGTTCGGGTCGGCGTTCAGGCCTGCGAGGACCGGGGACTTCATGACGACGGCCTTCAGGGTCCAGGTGGTCGCGGTGCCGCCGGCGGCGGGCGTGAGCACGACCGTCTGCGGGGTGGAGAGGTCGCGGACGGTGCCGGAGGCGGGGCTCGCCGTGACGCCGGCCGCGGTGGAGAAGGTCGGGGTGAGCTTCGTCAGGTCGGTCCCCGGCTTCACCGGGAAGGTGACCGTCCTGCTCGCCGAGTCGACGATCGGGGCCGTCTTCAGGACGTCGCCGCTGAGCGACAGGTCGACCAGGGCCGACGTGTTGCCGGAGGCGGCGAGCACCTCGGAGGCGCTGAGGGCCCGGTTGTAGACCGAGAACTCGCGGATCTGGCCGCGGAAGCGGTTGTCGGCGTCGTAGTTCGAGCGCCCGATGTAGTTCGCCGAGGTGGAGCCGCCGCCGATGTCCTTCGGGTCGGTCGTGACGGTGCCGCTGGCGACCTTCACTCCGTCGAGGTAGATCGTGCCGGTGGTGCCGGAGAGCGTGTACGTCAGGTGCGCCCAGGTGCCGCGGGGGAGGGCCGAGCCGCCGGCGACGGTCTGCTCGGTGGTGTAGTTCCCGGTCGCGATGCTGGTGCGGTAGTTGTTGCCCGAGGTGAAGAGGTAGCCGTCGCCGGCGCCGTTCGTGGTGTTGCCCAGGCCGTAGAGGAAGTAGGCGCCGCCCTGCGCGGGGTCGATCCAGACGTCGGACTGGATGGTGAGGTCCGTCACTCCGGCGAGCAGGTCGTTCGGCAGCTTGACGTAGTCGTCGGTGCCGTCGAGCTGCAGGGCGCCGTCCTTCCAGGTGCCACCCGAGGGCAGCGTGCCGTTCTGGTTGTTGCCCGAGCTGTCGCGCACCGTGGTGCCCGAGCCGCCGTCGAAGGTGTAGCGGAGGATCTCGCCGGCCGCGTTGACCGGCTTCGCGGCGGGGCCGGTGCTGCTGGTGCCGTAGGCGGCCGTCAGGCGCGCCTCCTCAGCGCTCGAGAGGCGGAGCACCGAGCCGTGGCGGAAGGGCTTCGAGAACGAGTACGTGTTCGCGCCGGTGGTGCCGACAGGAAGCGCCGTGAACCGCATGTCCGCGAGGGTGTCGGTGACGTAGGCGGAGTAGCCGAACGAGTCGCCCATGACGACCCAGCGGCCGTCGGGCAGCTGGTAGACGGTGAGGCCCTCGAGGTGGTCGGAGAGGCCGCGGGACTTCTCCTCGCCGAAGCCGATCACGCGGGTCCAGGGGCCGGCGAGACTCGGGGCCTTGTCGACGACCGTGCGCCAGTCGGCGGTGGAGAAGCGGTAGTACGTGTCCCCCTCCTTCGCGATGGTCGTGTCGATGATGCTGCCGCGGCTCCCGCCGCCGGCGGCGGGGTTCTCGTCCAGCCAGACCTTCGGGGTGGAGAAGCCGACGAAGTCGCGCGTGGTCGAGACGTAGACGCGCTGGGCGGAGGCCCCGCCGGTCAGCGTCTTGTCGCGGGCGGCCCAGTAGACGTAGTACTGGCCGGTCGCGTCGTCCCAGATCGCCTCAGGAGCCCAGACGTTGCCCGCGTCGGGGAAGCCGGCGAAGACGATGCTCTGATCGCTCCAGTTCACGAGGTCCGTCGAGCGCCAGACGACGAGGTTCTTGCTCGCGTTGGTCTGGTCCCAGGTGCCGCCGGGAGCGGTGCCCTCGGCGTGCAGGTCGGTGCCGATGATCCAGTACTCGTCGCCGGTGGGGGAGCGCACGAGGTGCGGATCGCGGACGCCGAGGGTGCCGCCGAGGTTGGCGAGCACGGCCTTGTCGTTGTTGAGCTTCGACCAGTGCAGGCCGTCGGTGCTGGAGCCGAAGTAGATCTTCTCGTAGTCGGTCGAGGCGAAGTGGGTCCAGAGGTAGCCCGCGTCGTACTCGGTGTCGAGGTCCGCGGGAGCCGCGGTCACCGTGACGGGCAGCTGCCGGGTCGCGGTCGTGCCGGCGATCGTCGCGGTGAGTGTGACGGGCGTGGCGGCGGACCGGCGCTTCACGACGCCGGTCGTGCTGAGCACGGCCGAGTTCGAGGAGGCCCAGGCGACGTCGTAGGAGCCGGCCTTCGCGGGCAGCGTCACATTGCCGCGGACGTCGCCGGAGTTGACGATCGAGAGGGCGTCCAGCGCCTTCTGGGCGTCGGCGTTCACGTCCTTGGCGGGCACGGTGGCGGTGAAGGTGCGGGTGGCCGTGGCCGAGCCGCGGGTGGTCGTGGCGGTCAGCTCGACCGAGGCGACCCCGGTCGCGGGCGGCGTGACGACTCCGCTGGTCGAGACGACCGCGGAGTTGCTCGAGGCCCAGGCGATGGCGGAGCCGTTGGGGCCGGTCGTCGGGAGGGTGAGGTTCGCGGAGACCGAGGAGAGGCTCCCGAGGTCCAGGGCGGCGGAGTCGCGGGAGACGCGCGTGCTGTCCGGGGCCTGGAGGGTCGCGACGTCGGCCGCGCTGAGCGCCGTGCTGTAGACGCGGAAGTCGCGGACCGAGCCGGCGAGGGTCTTGTCCGCCGTGTAGACGGAGCGGCCGATCGCGTTCGCGGTGGTGGTGCCGTTGCCGATCGCGGCGGGAGTGATGGTCACTCCTGTCTGCTGCGCGACCTGGGTGCCGTCGAGGTAGAGGCGTGCGGTGTCGCTCGCGTCGTCGAGCGTGTAGGTGAGGGTCTTCCAGACGCTGCGCGCGAGGTTCGCGTTGGAGTTGACGGTCTGCTCGGTGGTCCAGTTGCCGGTGGCGATCGAGGCCTTGTAGCCGTTGCCCGTCGTGTAGAGGTAGCCGTTCCCGGCGCCGTTCGTCGTGTTGCCGAGGCCCCAGATGAAGTAGGGCGTGCCCTGGTTCGCGTTCACCAGGACCTCGGTGCTGACCGTGATCGAGTTCAGGCCCGCGAGCAGGTCGTCGGGCAGCTTGACGTAGTCGTCGGTCCCGTCGAGGGCGACGCCCGCGGCTCCGCGAGGAGCGGCTCCGTTGACGAGCGTGCCGGTGCGGCCCTTGCCCGAGCTGTCGGCGACGGTCGTGCCGCTCGTCTCGTCGAGCGCGTAGCGCAGGACGAGGCTGTCGGAGGGAGCTGCGCTCGCCGACTGGGCCGTCAGAAGGGGGACGGTGAGGGCCACGGCCGTCACGAGGACGAGTGGTCGCAGGAAAGGCTTCATCGCGCTTTGCTCCAGGGTCGGCACCATTGCTGAGGGGAGGGAGTGTGCCGGCTTCGTACGCGGCAATGTTCACGGTAACACTATGTTGACGACAACGTGAAGAGCCTAACCGGATCATTTCCCGACACTCCAGAGGAGAGGCGAACCGGTTCGACGAATCCCGGGTGCATCCTGGAGCGACGCGTACGCCGATGTCCGGTCGGATCAGCCGCGGTCGACGTCGCGCGAACGGCTCAGCGCGCGGTCCATCGCCCTCAGCGTCCGGAAGCCGGCCCGCTCGGCCACGGCCGCGCGAGCCGAGGGCGAGAGCGACGGGCTCGCGGCGAGCAGCGACGCGGCGAGGTGCACGCGCCGCTCGCGGAGGGTCGCGGCCACGGTCGTGCCCCGGCGGTGGAAGGCGCGGTCCAGCGTCGCCCGCGAGACGCGGAGCCGCATCGCGAGAACGCCGGCGGTGAAGTCCGCGTCACCCGCCTCCGCATCGATGACGGCGATCGCGCGGAGGAGGACGCCCTCGAGTCCGTCCTCCGGACGGGCGGGCGGCAGGCTCTGCTTGATCAGGGCCGACGCGGTCGCCTCGAGCGCGCGGCGCAGCTCGCTGAAGCCGGGATCGCCCGCCGCGAGGTCCGCGTTGAGGGTCGCGTTGACGAGGGAGACGAAAGCGCCGCTGTAGCTGTCGGCGGCGAGCAGGGTGCAGGACGGCCCGTCGGACTGTGCGCTCGTGAGGCCGAGCCTGCCCCAGGACGTCCTCAGCGCCAGCCAGGCGGAGTCCTCCTCCGCCCGGAACCGAGCGGAGTCGTCGCGTCGGAGGAGGGCGAGCCCGCCGGGCCGCAGACGAGCGGCCTCGAGAGGGCCGTCGACGACGATCTCGCCGGCGACCGGGACGATGAGGTCGACCTCGGCCCGGTCGGGGGCCGGGAGGGGCGGGTCGGTCCGGAGCGTGCCGGGTGTGTGCCAGAGGCGGCTCAGCCGGAAGCCGTCGACGGCGAGCACGTCCCCGGCGAGGTGCAGGGGCGGAGCTCCGTCGCTCGCCCAGCCGAGGCTCCTCAGCCACGCCTCCACGCGGGGACCGCTCAGCTGCAGCGTCTCGACGAGACCGCGCGGGGCGGCCGGCTGCTCGGAAGCGGTCACCGGGCTCCTTCGCAGCGGGGACGGGGTGCGCGGGCGGTGACCACGTTAGGCCGGGGGAGGGGCGCCGAGACGGGGTGGCGCGTTCCTCCTCGGACGAGGCGCCCGTCCTCGGCGGGAGGGCGGAGGCGGCCCTCCTCGCCCGCGGTCCGGCAGGACGCGGGCGGAGAGGGCCGCCGGGCGCGGATCAGCGGCAGTCGGTTCTCGCCTTGATCCAGTGGGGGTTCAGCGCGCCGTCTCCCTGGGCGGTGATCCCGGCCGCATCGGGGCCGGTGCTGGCACCGGAGCCGATCTTGGTCCACGTGTTCTGCGCCGTGCTGTAGTACCAGATGTCGCCGTTCGCCTTCACGGAGACGTTCCCATCCGCTCCCTGACCGTAGGTGCGGACGAACCCGGAGTTCTCCGGAACGGTCGCGAGCCGGGTGCCGTACTGCAGGACCCCGTCCTTGATCCAGTGGATCTCGAAGGTCCCGCCCGGCCGCTGGGTCAGTCCGGCGGCGCTCGGCTCGGTGCTGGCTCCGGTGCCGACGAGGTCCCAGACGTTGCCCTGCGGGGTGTACCGCCAGATGTCGCCGTTCGACTTCACGGCGATCGTGCCGCGGGTGCCGAGGCCGTAGACGCGGACGAATCCGGAGTTGGTCGGCACGGTGGCCGCTGCGGTGCCGTACTGCAGGACTCCGTTCTTGATCCAGTGGACGTTCAGGGTCCCGGCCGGGTTCGCGGAGATGCCGGCCGCGCTCGGCTCGGTGCTGGCGCCGGTGCCCAGAAGGGTCCACTCGTCGGCCTGGCGGTTGTACCGCCAGACGTCGCCGTTCGACTTGATGGAGACGTTCCCGTCCGCGCCCTGACCGTAGGTGCGGACGAATCCGGAGTTGTTCGGAACGGTCGCGAGCGCCTTGCCGTACTGGAGGACTCCGTCCTTGATCCAGTGCGCGTTGTAGGTTCCGTCCGGCTGCTGCGTGAGCCCTGACGTGCTGGGCTCCGTGGAGGCGCCCGTGCCGAGCTTCTGCCAGCCGTCCGACCGCCGGTACTGCCAGATGTCGCCGTTCGCCTTGACGGAGACGTTGCCGTTCACACCCTGCGAGGAGGTGTGGATGAATCCGGAGTTCTCGGGAACAGTGGCGAGGCCCGTGCTGTACTGCAGGTCGCCGGTCTGGCGGACCGGGAACGGGGCGTTCGTCTTCGCCGAGCCGCCGAAGGCGAGGGCCGAGCCTGTCGAGGGGCCGGCGATGACGCTGCCGGCGGGGATGGTGGCGACTCCGTTCGCGTCGGTCACGAAGGTGTCGGTCCCGCTCCCTCCGAAGCGGAAGCCGGGCGGGGTGTTCACCCGCACGGGGACGTTCGCGACGTTGCCGCCGGTGAGGGTCAGCGTGATCGGCGCCGTGTTGGGCATGCACGCGATCATGGTCGGGATGGAGCTGAACACGAGGGTCTGCGTGGCAGAGGCGGCGGCGGCCGGGGTGGCCGTCGCTGCGGCGATCACGGGCAGGGACCAGGTGGCGCCGGCGACGACGGTGCGTCGCCTCAGCGGACCCTGCTCAGCGGGAGAGTTGTCTGAAGTCACAGTGAAGCTCCTCGGTCTGTCTTCTCGCCGGCGGCCTGCTCGGAGGACGGTCGTCGTCCGCTCGGGCGCTTCGGCGGGTACGACGGGCGCCGTACCGCTGGGGAGTCTTCCCGCGGGCGGGCGGTCGGCCCAAGCGTTCGGGGGCAGGTGAGGAGGAAGTGGCGCCGCCGTGAGGAGGGAGTGGTGGGCTCCGGCGCCGTCCCGAGTCGCGATCGCCCTCCTGACCCGGTGATCCCGTCGGTCGCACGCTGCCGCCGGGGCGCCGCCGGCGCGGTGAGCGGGAGCGTCGCCGTCCGCTGTGACCGGTCCGGTGACAAACGGAGCACGCGCGGGCTGCGAATCACTCCCGTGGTGAGGCGTCAGCGTGCCCGCGAGGAGGGGGCGCCCGATGAGGTCGAGATCGGCCGAGATGTACCGGCGGATGGCCGAGCACTGGAACGGCGTGGAGGCCCGTTCTGGACTGCGGGTCGAGGCGACGGGCTCGCTCGGCTTCGAGATCGCCAGACTGTGGATTCCCGGTGGGTGCGTTCTCGAGCAGAAGCCGCAGTCGCGCTGCCCGCCGGGCGCGCATCTGCTGCTGGTCGTCGAGGGCGGAGGACGCATCCGACAGGACGGACGGATGCTCGAGTGCGGCAGTGGTGATCTGGTGGTCATCGACGCGGAGCCGCGGACCGGGGCGCGCTTCCCCCGCTCGACCGTGATCTACGCCTGGGTGCTCGGCGAGCGGGCGCTGGAGCAGCGCTGGATCACGGAGCGCTTCGGCGAGGTCCTGCCCGTCGCCGGCTGCTTCCTGGCCCCGGCGCGGGCGCTGATGAACGGTCTCGTCGACGGCGACCCCGCTCTGGCGGAGCAGCCCGCCGTCGCCCGGGCGGGCGAGGCCTTCCTGAAGGAGCTGGTCGAGGGCTCCGCACCGCGCAGGCGTCCCCGCGCCGAGGACGTCTACGGGGAGGCCATGGCCCTGATCGAGGAGCGCCACCGCGATCCCGCCTTCACCGCCGCCCGGCTCGCCCGCGAGCTCCTGGTGTCGGAGCTGACGCTGGCTCGCGCGTTCTCCTTCCTCGGACGCACGGCGGACGACGAGCTCGAGCGGCGCCGGGCGGGGACCCTCCTGCTCCTGATCGGCGGGCGGTCCCTGGCGACCGCCGACTTCGCGCGCGCAGCCGAGGAGGCGGGCTTCGCCTCCGTGGGGAGCGCTCACCGCGCGCTGCGGCGGCTCTGCCAGCGCCGCTGACCGTGCGGTCCCCGTGGCCGTCCTCCCGGTCCGGCGACGGCGTGCGGCCGGATTCCGAGCGCGAGGCGCGGAGGCCTGGGAGATCCGTGCGAACGTCCGGCGGTGATCGACAGATGAGGAATTCTGTTCGTTCGACGCGGAGGAGGCGGGAGATGGGGGCCGCAGAGGAGCGGATGCAGGCGTTCGCTCGCGCCTGGTACGAGCGCGGGACCGGCGCTCCCGGTCTGCGGATGGACGCAGCGGATGGACCGGGACTCGCGCTGACGCGGGTGTGGGGGCCGAACGGGATCAGGGTCGCCCCCTCGCCGTCGGTCGACAGGGCGGACAGGCCGGCGGGCGTTCACATCTCCCTGATCGTCGAGGGCGGGGGCGAGGTCGTCCTCGACGAGGGCGTGCTCGAGGCGACGCCGAACAGCGTCCTGCTCCTCGACGCCAGGGTCCCGGTGCGCATCGACTACCGGCGGCCCACCCTCTCGTACACCTGGAGCTTCGACGCCGCCGTGCTCGAGCACCGGTGGGTCCGCGAGCGGATCAACGAGGTCGTGCCGGTGCGCGAGTCGGTCTGGACGCCTGCCCGTGCCCTCGCCAACAGTCTGATCGAGGGCGATCCGGCCGTGCTCGGGGCCGCCGGCGTGAGGCGGGCGAGCGAACTGCTGCTGGAGGGGATCGTCGAGCACAGCGCTCCGCGGGTCCGGACCCGGAGCGCCGACCAGGTCTACGCGGAGGCGATCCCGGTGATCGAGGCGCGCCACCGCGACCCGGCGTTCTCCGCCGCGGTGCTCGCCCGGGAGCTGCTCGTCTGCCCCCGCATGCTCGCGCAGGCTTTCGCGTTCCTCGGCCGCACGCCGGCGGAGGAGATCGAGACGCGCCGGGCGGGCACCCTCCGGCGCCGGATCGGCCTGCGGCGGCGGGGCCCTGCCGACTTCGCCCGCCTCGCCGAGGAATGCGGCTACGCCACCCGCGAGCAGGCCGCGCTGACGCTCAGCCGCTCCGCCTCCTGAGGCCGGCGGAGCGCCCCGGACACGACGGCGCCCCCTCGTCCGCGGAGGGACGAGGGGGCGCCGGGGGAGATCGGGCGGGAGCCCGGTCAGGTCTTGCTGCGGGCCATGACGGCGCGCTGGAGGAGGACGAAGACCAGGAGGATGCCTCCGGTGATGATCGTGGTCGCCTCCGGCGGGATGCCGCCGTCGCGGGTGATCAGGACGTTCATCAGTCCGAGCACCAGGGCGCCGACCACCGAGCCGAGCACGAACCCGACGCCGCCGGTGAGCAGCGTGCCGCCGATGACGGTCGCCGCGATGGCGTCGAGCTCCCAGCCGGTGCCGGTGATGTTCTGCGCGCTGCCGAGGCGGGCGGTGTAGACCACACCGGCGAGACCGGCGAGCGTGCCGCTGATGATGTAGATGAACAGCTTGGTCCGCACCACCGGGAGGCCCATCAGGGCCGCCGACTGCTCGGAGCCGCCCATCGCGTAGACCGTGCGGCCCAGGCGGGTGCGGTGCAGCACGAAGAACGCGCCGGCCACGACGAGGATCGCGATGATCACGCCGGGGCTGATGACGAAGTCGTTGACCTTCGGGCCGTCGATCAGCTTGATCGGCGTGGCCAGGCTCAGCACGGCCGAGTCCTCGGGGAGGCGCTCCGGGACGGTGCTCAGCATGGAGGCGAGACCGCGGGCCAGGAACATCATCGCGAGCGTCGCGATGAACGGCTGCACGTTGAAGTACTGGATCAGGACGCCGGAGATCACGCCGAACAGGGCGCCGATCACGACCATCAGGACCATCACGAGCCAGGGGTTCCAGCCGGCGTTGATCAGGAGCACGCCGCTCACGCTGCTGAACGCGATCACCGCGCCGACCGAGAGGTCGATGCCGCCGGTGAGGATCACGAAGGTGAGGCCCACGGCGAGGATGATCAGGTGCGCGTTGTTGACCAGCAGGTTCGAGATCGTGCTCGCCTGAAGGATCCGGCCGTAGGCGGCCTCGCCGTAGACGATCATCCCGAAGAAGATGATCAGCGCGGCCAGGGTGGGCAGCTTGTCCAGGTGCTGGCTCAGCCAGCCGCGCGCCCCGGAGGTGCGCTTGGTGCTCGCCGGAGGGGCGGAGCGGGTCATCACGGCACTCATGCGGGGATCGCCTCTTTCTGCGGGACGCTGCGGCGCGCCTCGCGACGGGACTTGAAGGCGGAGCGGACGCGCTCGGACTGCAGGAGGCAGAGCGCGACGATGACGATCGCCTTGAAGGCGGGCGTCGCGGAGGACGAGACTCCGAGGAACACGACGGTCTTGTCGAGGGTGGCGATCAGGATCGCGCCCACGGCGGCACCGGTGATGTTGAACTTGCCGCCGGCGAGCGAGGTGCCGCCGATGACGACCGCGAGGATCGCGTCGAGCTCGAGCTGGTAGCCGGTGCGCGAGACGTCGACCGTCATCACGCTCGCCGTGGCGAACACGCCCGCGACTCCGGCGAGGATGCCGCTGCCGATGTAGGCGGTCATCAGCAGGCCCCGGCGGTTGATGCCCGCGAGGCGGGCCGCCTTCGGGTCCATGCCGATGGCCTCGATCATCAGGCCGAGCGCGCTGCGGCGCACCAGGACTCCGACGACCACGACGATCGCGATGGCGAGGAGGAACACGACCGGGAGCCCGAAGACGTACCCGTTCGCGACCCAGCGGAAGGGCTCGTTGGTGGCGGCGGTGTTCTGGCCGCCGGTGATGACCTTCGCCAGGCCGCGGCCCGCGAGCATCACGACGAGCGTGCTGATGAAGGGCTGGAGGCCCACCACCGAGACCAGGACGCCGTTCACGGCTCCGAGCACGGCGGCCACGAGGAGGGCGAGTGCGAAGGCACCCGCTGCGGCGCCGAGCGAGTCGGGCGCTCCCGCGGAGTTGAGGAACTCCATCGAGACGGCGCCGGCGACGACCATGATCGAGCCGACCGAGAGGTCGATGCCCCCGGTCGCGACGACCAGGCACATGCCGACGGCGATCATCAGGATCGGAGCGGCGGCGCGGGCGATGTCGATGACGTTGCCGACGAGGTAGCCGGTGGTCGGGCTGACCGAGACGGCCAGGTAGCCCGGGTCCTTGACGACGTTGACGAGGAGGAGCAGGGCGATCGCCACGACTCCCCAGAAGTACTGGCGGCGGATGATCCCGCCGAGGACGGATCCCCGGGCGGGTCGGGTGTCGCTGCTCATGATGCGGCCTCCTGCGTGGCGCTCTCGAGGACGACGACGTCCTCGTCGACGACTCCCTCTGCGGCGATGGTAGTGACGATCGACTCCGCAGTGACAGCGGGACCGTTGAGGATCTCCGCGATCACGCGGTGGTCCTTCAGGACGATGATGCGGTCGCTGAGGCGGACGACCTCGTCGAGCTCGGACGAGATGAAGACCACGGCGACGCCCTCGCCGGCGAGGGCGACGACCTTCTCCTGGATCTCGGCCTTCGCTCCGACGTCGATGCCGCGGGTCGGCTCGTCGAGGATGAGGATCTCGGGGGCGGTGGCGAGCCAGCGGCCGAGGAGGACCTTCTGCTGGTTGCCGCCGGAGAGCTTGCTGATCGGGCGGTCGGGGTCGGCCGGGCGCACGTTGAGCTCGACGAGGTACTTGCCGACGATCTCGTCCTTCTCCTTCTTGGAGAGGGGGCGGGCCCAGCCGCGCTTGGCCTGCACGCCGAGGATGAGGTTCTCGCGGACCGAGAGGTCGCGGATGATGCCCTCGTCGCGGCGGTTCTCGCTCGAGAACGCGATCTTGTGGGCGAGACCGGCGGTCGGCGTCGGGACGTCGATCTTCTTGCCGTGCATCGTGATCTCGCCGGTGTCGGGCTTGTCGACGCCGTAGATCAGGCGCGCGAGCTCGGTGCGGCCGGAGCCGAGGAGCCCGGCGAAGCCGACGACCTCGCCGCGGTGCAGCGTCAGGTCGGTGCTCTCGATGGAGCCCTTCTTGCCGATGCCCTTCGCGGTGTAGAGCGGGGCGTCGCGGTAGAGGTGGTCCTGGCTCTCGCGCTCGGAGTCGAGGGAGCGCAGCGCTGCGATGTCCTTGCCGATCATCTTCGAGATCAGCGAGGTGCGGTCGAGCTCGTGGGTCAGGTACTCGCCGACGAAGGTGCCGTTGCGCAGCACCGTCAGGCGGTCGCTGATCGCGTAGACCTGGTCGAGGAAGTGCGAGACGAAGAGGATCGCGACGCCCTCCGCACGGAGGCGGCGGATGACGACGAAGAGGTTCTCGACCTCGTTCGCGTCCAGGCTCGAGGTCGGCTCGTCGAGGATGAGCACCTTGGAGTCGCTCACCGTCGAGCGGCTGATCGCGACCAGCTGCTGCATCGCGATCGAGAGCGAGGCGAGCGACTGGCGCGTGTTGAGGTGGCCGAGGCCGAGCTTCTCGAGCGCGACCTTCGCGGCCTGGTGTGTGGCCTTCCAGTTGATGCCGAAGGGTCCGCGGACCTCGTAGCCGAGCATCACGTTCTCTCCGATGGAGAGGTTCGTGACCAGGTTGACCTCCTGGTACACGGTGGAGATGCCCGCGGCCTGCGAGTCGGCGGTGCCGGTCAGGCGACGGGTCTCCCCGTCGATCACGATGTCTCCGCTGTCGATGCGGTAGACGCCGGTGAGGGCCTTGATGAGCGTGGACTTGCCGGCGCCGTTCTCACCCATGAGGGTGTGGACCTCGCCCGGGAACAGGCGGAAGTCGACGCCGTCGAGGGCTTTCACGCCGGGGAAGCTGATCGAGATGTTCTTCATCTCGACGATCGGAGGCGAACCTGTCATGTCGCGTCGTTCCGTTCTCGAGCGGGGCGCAGCCGAACAGGTGCGCCGAAGGGTCGGAGCGACCGGGGCCGGCGGAGAGCCGGCCCCGGTCGCTCCGGGGGAGTGGTGCCGCGTCGAGGACGACGCCGGGCGACCGGTGGTGCTGAGCGACTAGAACTTGCGGTCGGGCAGCGCGGTGGTGGCGGCCTCGGGCGAGTCGAAGGTCTCGCTCGGGACGACGATCGAGGACTCGACCGTCTCGCCGGCCAGGGTCTTCTCGACCGCGTCGAGGGCGGTCTCGCCGAACAGCGGGTTGTACTCGGCGACGAAGCTCAGCTCGCCGTCGGCCAGCGCCTGCAGGGCGTTCTTGGTGCCGTCGATCGTAGCGATCTTGACGTCGGTGCCGGGGGTGAGGCCGGCCTCCTGGACGGCCTGGACGGCGCCGAGGCCCATCTCGTCGTTCTGTGCGAAGACCAGCTGGACGTCGTTGTTGTTCGACTTCAGGACGGTCTCGAAGACGCTCTTGGCCTCTTCGGTGGACCAGTTCGCGGTCTGCGCGCCGATCTTGGTGAACTTCGAGTCGGCGCCGATGACCTCGTCCCAGCCCTCGTTGCGCTCGTTGACGACCGAGACGCCCGCGGGGCCCTCGAGCGTGAAGTACTTCGCGCCGCTCGGGAAGGTGGTCTTGGCCCAGTCGGCGACCGAGGTGCTGACCGCGATGTTGTCCGGCGCGATGCGGGTCACGTAGAGGTCGGTGTTGTCCGGCTCGATGCCGCGGTCGATCAGGATGACCGGGATCTCGGCCTCCTGGGCGCGCTCGAGCGAGTCCTCCCAGCCGGAGCCCTCCGTGGCGGAGAGCAGGATGATGTCGACGCCCTCGTCCACGAAGGAGGTGAAGGAGTCGATCTGCGACTTCTGGTCTCCGTTGGTGGCGGGTGCGTACTTCAGGTCGAAGCCGGCGTCCTTGGTGAACGTGTCCTCGATGTTGGTCTCGTTCGCCTGGCGCCACGCGCCCTCGGGGCCGACGGCCACGAAGCCGATGGTGGTGAGGTCACCGCTCGAGCCGGAGCCCGAATCGGTGCCGGAACCGCCCGAGCAGCCCGCGAGTCCGAACGCGAGTGCGCCGACTGCTGCGAAACCCAGGAACTGGCCGATACGCCTCGTCTTGGACATAGATCTCCTCCTTGAGATCGCGGGCACGAAGAGAGTGCCCGAGATGGTGGACCCCGAAGGGCCTCGAATGCGGGCCTAGCGGCCCGAGGTGCGGTGAGTGCAGGATGTGCAGTGGGCGCCGGCCGAAGCAGCGCCACGTCGAAATGTTACCGTGAACAATTCTTGTGACGCAACAGCACGGCGGTGCGCTTCGGTAACGATCCGGTCGCGGGGCCCGCAGGGCCCGATGGCAACCCTCTGCCCGGTGGTCGGGCCCGGGAGTAGCTTCCCTGGCCATGATGCTCCCTCGATCGCGCTCCGTCCCCGCGACGGCCGCGACGGCGGCCCTCGTGCTCGCGCTCTGCGGATGCTCCGCGGACGGCACGGCGGCCCGCCGCGCGGCCGACGCCTTCCTCTCCGCGCTCGCCGACGGCGACGGCCGCGCGGCGTGCGCGCTGCTCACCGATTCCGCCCGCGAGGCCGTGGAGGACCGGTAGGGCGACTGCCCCGGCGGCGTGCTGGAGCTCGGGATCGCGGAAGACGGAGCAGGGGACGCCGAGGTCTACGGCCGGGCGGCGATCGTGCGCTCCGGCGGCAGCGCGGTGTTCCTCACCCGGGCGACGACGGCTGGCTGGTGCGCGCGGCGGGGTGCACGCCGGTGGCGGACGCGCCCTTCGACTGCGTCCTGGACGGGAGCTGACGTGCGCACCGCTTCCGCCCT
Source organism: Rathayibacter sp. AY1F9 (assembly GCF_002932155.1). NCBI lineage: Bacteria > Bacillati > Actinomycetota > Actinomycetes > Micrococcales > Microbacteriaceae > Rathayibacter > Rathayibacter sp. AY1F9. The sequence continues at coordinate 28,492 of NZ_PSVA01000025.1, forward strand.
GTACTACGCCGTGATCGTGCTCGGCCTGATCGGGTTCTTCGCCGTCGGGATCCTCGGGAGGTGAGCCGGATGCGCCGCTTCCTGCGCGAGAACGGGCTCTCGCTGTTCTTCCTCGCGATCTTCCTGCTCGCTCTCCTCGGGCAGTCGTTCGCCGGGCTCGCCGCGTACAACGACACCCAGGTCGCGGAGGGGCTGCGGGAGGTCGGCTACTGGCGCTTCGTCACCTCCTCCGACTTCGCGATCGACGTCGCCGAGAACTGGCAGTCGGAGTACCTCCAGTTCTTCCTCTACATCGGCGCGACCGTCTGGCTCGTGCAGCGCGGCTCGCCCGAGTCGAAGCGGGTGGGCGAGGAGGGCCTCGAGACCGACGAGCAGCAGAAGGCGGGGGCGTCCGCGGAGGACGACTCGCCGCCCTCGGCGTCCGCCGGCGGCCTGCGGCAGGCGCTGTTCTCGCACTCGCTGCTGCTGGTGATGGGGGCGGTGTTCCTGCTGTCCTGCGCGGCGCAGTCGGTGACGGGCGTCGTGGCCTACAACGAGGAGCAGCTGACGAGCCTGGAGGCGCCCGTCGACTGGCTCGGCTACGTCTCCTCCGCCGACTTCTGGAACCGGACGCTCCAGAACTGGCAGTCGGAGTTCCTCGCGGTGGGCAGCATGGCGGCGCTCGCCGTGTTCCTGCGCGAGCGCGGGTCGAGCGAGTCGAAGAAGGTGGGCGACCCGCACGGGCGGACGGGGATCTGAGTGGTCAGGGGGCGTCGGATCGGACGCGGATCTCGTCGCCCTCGAGGGCGAACCGCAGGGACGTGCCGATCGGGAACCGCTCGCGCAGGGCCTCCGGCGCCGCCGACGTCACGGTGAACTGCGCGACCGCGGGGAACGCTCCGGCCGTGCAGCCCTGGAAGAACAGGCCGTCCTGCGGCTCGGCGGTCCGCACGATGGAGAGGCACGAGCCGGCGCTCGAGGAGCGGCGCTGCCGGACGACGGTGAGCCCCGTGTCGGCGGGCAGGCTCTGCCGCACGACGGTGAGCCCGCCGAAGTCCTCGGTGGTGACCGATCCGTCGAAACCCAGTCCCTCCCAGCCGGGGAGGTCGGTGCCGTTCGACAGCGGCAGCACGGCGACCTCGCGGCCGGGCTGTCCGTCCTCGGCGGTGGCGAGGAGGGTGGCCCCCGCGGCGACGGCGGCCGTCGCGGCCAGCGCGGCGAGGAGGAGGAGGCCGCGCCGACGGGAGCGGCGGGGCGGGACGTGGCCGAGGGGGTCGGACTCCTCGTCGGCGGAGGCGTCCGCGGAAGGTGCCGCGTCCTCCGGCGCCGCGTCCCCGGAGACCGCGGGAACCACCGCGTCCGGCAGTGCGGTGCCGAGGGCGGGACGGACGCGGGCCTCGAGCGCGGAGAGCCGGGCGAGCGCGCCGGGGTCCCGCTCGATGTCGGAGCCTCGGCCGTAGGCGCGCCGCTGCAGCTCCGCGAGCTCGTCCGGTCGCTGATCGTCCACCCCCGGATCCTCGCAGGCCCGGCGCCCGAGCGGGACCCGCCGGCGCGCCGAGGTCCTGGCGGTCGAGCAGCCCGGACGGCTCATCGAGACCCGGTGGACGGTGCGGCCGCTCGGCCGGCGGGGGAGGTCAGTCGTCGTCGTCGTCGAGGTCGTCGTCGCGGTCGGCGGCGATCATCTCGACGATCGTGTCGACGGTGAGCCAGGGGCCGTTGCTGACCTCGCCGATCTTCTCGCGGTCCTTGAACACGACGATGCGGTCGCTGAGGCGCACCACCTCCTCCAGCTCGGACGAGATGTAGACGACGGTCACCCCCTCCTTCGCGAGCTGCGCGATGTGCGCCTGGATCTCGACCTTCGACGCCACGTCGATCCCGCGCGCCGGCTCGTCGAGCACGAGCAGCCGCGGACGGGTCGCGAGCCACCGCGCGAGGACCACCTTCTGCTGGTTGCCTCCGGAGAGGTACTTCACCGGGATGTCCGGGTCGGCCGGCGAGATGTTCAGCGCCTCGACGTAGGTGCGCACCAGGGTGTCGGTCTCGGCGGCCGACAGTGGGTGCGCCCAGCCGCGCAGAGCCTGCAGGCCCAGCACGAGGTTCTCGCGGAGGGAGAGGTCGCCGATGATCCCGTCCTCGCGGCGGTTCTCGCTCGAGTGGGCGATGCGGTGGCGCAGGCCCGACACCGGGTCGGAGATGCGGGCGGGCTCGCCGTCGATCAGCACCTCGCCGGTGTCCGGCTTCTCGACCCCGCTCACCAGCGACGCCAGCTCGGTGCGCCCCGAGCCGCGCAGGCCCGCGAAGCCCACGATCTCGCCGCGGTGCAGCTCCAGATCGGTCGGGCCCACGGCGCCGCGGCGGCCGATCCCGTGCGCGCGGTAGATCGCCGGGCCGACCGGCTGGCGGCGGTGCTCGCGGCGGTCGGAGCCGATCTGCCGCAGCGCGTCGATGTCCTTGCCGATCATCTTCGCGATCAGCTCGGCGCGGTCCATGGTGTGCGCCGGGTACTCGCCGACGGTGCCGCCGTCGCGGAGCACCGTCAGCCGGTCGCTGAGGGTGAGGACCTGCTCGAGGAAGTGCGAGACGAACAGGATCGCGACGCCCTGGTCGCGCAGCCTCCGCAGCACCGTGAAGAGGCGGGCCACGTCGCTGAGGTCGAGGCTGGAGGTGGGCTCGTCGAGCACGAGCACGCGTGGACGGTCGACCATCGCGCGGCTGATCGCGACCAGCTGGCGGATCGCCGGCGAGAGCGAGCGCAGCGGCAGGTGCGGATCGAGGTCCTCCAGGCCCAGCTCGGCGAGCATCTCGGCCGCGCGGTGGTGGGTGCGCGACCAGGAGATGCCGAAGCGGCCGCGGACCTCGTGGCCGAGCATCACGTTCTCGCCGATGCTGAGGTTGTCGGTGAGGCGCTCGTCCTGGAACACGGCCGTGATGCCCGCTGCCTTCGCCTCCGCCGGGCCGCTGAAGCGCCGGGCGACGCCGTCGACGAGGATCTCGCCCGCGTCGGGCTGGTGGATGCCGGTGAGCGTCTTGATCAGCGTGGACTTGCCCGCGCCGTTCTCGCCCATCAGTCCGTGGATCTCGCCCGGCACCAGCCGCAGGTTCCCGTCCTTCAGAGCGGGTCCGGAGGCGAAGGAGACGCGGATGCCGGTCATCTCGACGACGGGTGCCGCGGAGCTCCGGGTCGTCCTCGATGAGATCGCCACGTGCCGTCCTCGGTTCGTGTGCGGCGCGCCGTCAGGGTCCGGCGTGCCAGGGGCTGCCGCCGATGATACGCGAGCGCATGCGGCGGGACGGGAACAGGAGGGTCACGATCGGGGAGCGGCCGTGGAGGAGCGGATCACCAGCTCCGTGGGGATCCGGGTGCGCTGCGGGATCTCCTGGCCGCGGATCCTCGCGTGGATCACCTCGGCGACCGTCGTCCCGAGCTTGTCGAAGTCCTGGCGGACCGTCGTCAGCGGCGGGAGGAAGTGGCGGGCGGTGGGCAGGTCGTCGAAGCCGACGATGCTCATGTCCTCGGGCACGCGGATCCCGCGCTCGACGAGGCCGTGGATCACTCCGAGCGCCATCTCGTCGTTCGCGACGACCATCGCGGTGAAGTCGGGCACCGACTGCAGGCTCGCGGCGAAGTCGTACCCGGAGTCCGGGGTCCAGTCGCCGATGACGATGGGGCGCTCGTGCATCCCCCACGACTTCGCGCGGCTGTGGAAGGCGCGCTCGCGGGCGCGCGCGTCGAGCCAGTCGAGGGGGCCGGAGAGGTGCAGCACGTCGCGGTGGCCGAGGTTGCCCAGGTGGTCGACGGCCTGGAACATGCCGGCCTGCTGGTCGACCGAGACGGTGAGGAAGCTCGGATCCTTGTCGCTCTTCACCACGAGCGTCGGCACGCCGATCTCGACGGTGCGGAGGGTCGCCACGGAGGAGGAGCGCGGCGCGATCACGCAGAGCGCGTCGATCCCGAGGCCCATCAGGTGGGCGATCGCGTCGGTGGGGGTCATCTCGAGGTCCGGCCGCAGCGCGACGGAGGTGATCGAGTACCCCTTCTCGCGGGCGGCGCGCTCGATCGCGCGGAGGGTGCTCGACGGCCCGTACTCGGCGCCGCTCTCGATCATCACGCCGATGCGGTCGGTGCGCTGCGTGACGAGGGAGCGGGCGGCGATGTTCGGCCGGTAGTTGAGCTCGTCGACCGCCTCGAGGACCTTCTGGCGGGTCGACTCCTTGATGTTGGGGTGCCCGCTGAGCACGCGCGACACGGTCATGTGCGAGACGCCCGCGACCGCCGCGACATGGCGGAGGTTCGGCCGATCGGCCATGAGAGGACCTCCTCCGCTCCCCGGGCGGGTGAGCCGCGCCACCCCGGCGCGGACGAGGCTCAGAGGGCTCGGCTGCCGGGGGTGGCACCAGCATAGTCAGGCGGGGCCGACCTCCCGGTGGGCGCCTCCTGAGCGGGCGGGCATCGTCCGATCCGCTGCGGCATCCGCCGTGGCGCGGGGCGGGCGGGACCGTCCCGGTCGCGTCGCTCTCACTGCGGTCCTCGATGATCGAGGGGGCTCCGGGGCGTCGTGAGCCCTCGCCAGAACACGTCGTGCAGGGAATGCTCGGCGACGAGCTCCGGAAGGATCGGGGCCGCGTCCGCTCCTCGTAGGAGGATGTCGTCCAACGAAGCGATGACGTCCACGACCGAGCGCGGAGTGAACTGCCCGGCGAGACGTTTCGCCTTCGCACGGACGTTGTTGGGCGTGGGGCCCGCATCGATCACGGAGTGGTTCCAGAGCCGGCTGTGGTGAGCGCACCGGTTGCGCAGGTAGACGAGTGCGCGGACCCGGTAGGCGAAACCGGCTCGGGCGACTCCCAGACCGGACGCGACGTCCCCCGCAAGCGATCCTCGTGCCCCTCGCTCGATGCATCTCGACAGAGTTCCGAAGGACCAGGCCTCGACGGCCGACCACACCGGTAGCTCGCCGAAGGCGGCCGCGCCCCTGCCGCCGGGGAGCTCCGTGAAGCGGAGGACATGCCGTTCCCTGCTGCGCTCGATGTCGCGGAGGCACGAATCGACTGTCGACTCCGCGTTCGGAGACTCGGAGTAGAAGCTCTTCTCGAGAGAGCACTCGTACGGGCCGTGCTCACGAGCGATGACATGAGCCGTACGGCTGCGGAGAAGGATCTCGGCACGGGCCAGTCGAGCACGCAGGCTCTGCCGCAGCGCTTCATCTGCGTCGCAGACCGCTCGGACGTCCTCGAACGAGACTCCGTCCGCGAACGAGTCGTCCCCGTCGTGCGGAGCCCGCTGGAAGTAGCGGGCGTACCCGGAGAAGCGGTAGTAGTTCTGCGCGGCCAGGTAGCTCGTGCAGGCCTCCCCGTCGGCGATGTCGAGCCCGCGGTCACGGAGGAGCTGGACCTGCTGCTTCCACGACAGGCTCGGTTTCCGTGCCATCGCAGTACCTCGGTGCCGAAGAAAAAGGCCCCTCCCATGTGAGCATCGCGGAGAGGCTTGGGAGGGGGTCGATCGGATCGAATCTACCAGGCGTCCCTCAGCCGTGGTCCCTGCGGCGCCACTCGACCAGCAGGTGGCACGAGTGCTGATCGGACCATCGCCGCAGGACGGAGAGGGCCGACCGCCGCGGCGCCGAACGCTGCGGGTCTTCGAAGGCGCGGGGCGGGCGAGTACTCTCGGGAGCCTCATGGCACGCGACAACGAACCGACCGTCACCCTCACCGATCCGCTCGAGGAGCGCCTGCGCGCGCAGGTCGCCCGCGAGGGGGAGCGCAACGTCGCTCTGCGATCCGCGGCCCTGCTCACCGGCGGGTACGAGGGCGAGTCCTTCCTCCTCACCGTGGGCGGCGAGCACGCCGACGGGATCCTCAAGGGAGCGCCCTCCCTCTACTGGCCCGAGCTCTGGGGTGCCCGCGCGCTCCTCTACGTCTGGGACGACGACGCCGCCGACGCGGTGACCGCCGGACTCGCGAACCCCTCCTGGCGCGTCCGCGAGATGTGCGCCCGCGTCTGCGCCGAGCGCGTGCTGGGCGGGCAGAAGAAGCTGTCCCGCCTGACCACCGATGAGCACCCCCGGGTCCGCGCGGCAGGAGCCCGCGCTCTCGTGGCGGCCGCTCTGGCGGGGATCTCCTCCGGTCGCGACGCGAAGGGCGAGTTCGCGGCGAGCGTCGAGGCCGTCCTGACGGGCATGCTCCGCGACCCGGACCGCGACGTCCGCCGCGCCGCGCAGCAGTCGGCCGACGCGCTGCGGGGCGCCCGCTCGGCCTGAGCGGACCGCCCGCCGGCGGTCGAGGCGTCGCGAAGGGCTGCCTCCCGGCTCCGATGACGACCGTTCGTGACGCCTCGGAGCCCCGGGGGCTCAGCCGACCAGGTGCGTCGCGCGCTCGAAGGCGCGCTTCAGCTCGTCGCGCTTGCGGGGCTGGCTCATCGCCCGCTGGCCGGGGCTCCACGAGTCGATGACCGTCGGGCCGTCGACCATGTACGGCTCGATGTTCTTCTTCCAGCCGCTGGTCGGCGCGGTCCCGGCGTTGACGACGACCCGCAGGTCGGGGAGCAGCGGCAGGAGCCGGCGCAGCTCCATCGCGCCCTGCCGCACCTCGTCCGCGTCGGGGGCGCCGTCGAGCTGCCACGGCACGATGTTCCAGACCAGGGTGCGGGCGTGCAGTCCGACCTCGTCGCGGAGGGTCCAGGTCGAGGCGGCGGTCGCGTCGTCGTTGTCGACCGAGACGAAGCCGGAGCCGTCGGGGGCGGTCGACATCGGTCCCGGGGCCTCCAGCACGATGAGCGCACGCGCCTCGACGCCGGCCTCGGCCGGGTCGAAGTCGGGCACCACGGCACCCGGATGCCTGCGCATGCGCCGGGCGAGGAGCTCCTCGCGGAACGCCCGGAGGGGCTGCACCGAGGGCTCGTCCTCGAGCAGGGCCCGGCGCTCGTCGAGGGCGGAGCGGTCGCGGAAGCCGTACGGCTCGGTCAGGAACACCCTCCGAGGCTAGTCGCGATCGGCGCCGCCGCGGGAGGCGGGCCTGCGGGCGCCCTCCTGGGTGACCCCGGCAGGGCCTGGCTCGTGCCGCCCCCGGCTCCTACGGTCTGACTGCAGTCGAGAATCTGGACCGGAGGGGGTCACCGTGTCGGACGAGCCGTCAGTGAGCATCGGGGTTCCGTACGTCGAAGGGGGGTCGTCGCCGCAGGTGCTGGACGTGTACAGCAGGTCGGTGTCCCCGGCCGAGGACGCCGCTCGGCCGGCCGTCGTGCTGATCCACGGCGGCGGGTGGTTCCGGGGGGACAAGAGCAAGGAGCGGGCGCTCGCGACGATGCTGGTCGACGCCGGCTACCTCGTGTTCGCGGCGGACTACCGCGAGGCTCCGGACTCGGTCTTCCCGGCCAGCAGGGACGACGTGCTCGCCGCGGAGCGGTGGGCGGTCGCGTCCGAGTGGGCGTTCGACCGGAGCAGGCTGGCGTTCTTCGGCGGATCGGCGGGCGGGAACCTGGTCGTGGAGGCCGCGATCGCGACCGGCCGGCCCGCCGTCAGCTGGTCGGGGATGTTCGACCTCCTCGGCATCGTCGAGGCGACCGACGACCTCCCGGCCACGCCGACGACGCAGGACCTCGACGCCATGAAGAGCGCCGACATCAACCAGACCGGCCGGAACGACGCCTTCCTGCGCTGGACGATCCTCAACGAGGTCGGGGGCGACCGCGGGCTGCTCACCGCCGCCTCCACGACGCGCCACGCCTCCCCGGACGGCGGGCCGGTGTTCCTGGCCAACTCGCTCGGCGAGTTCGTCCCCGTGAGCGACGCGCAGGCCATGCAGGCGGCGCTCTCCGCGGTCGGAGTCGCAAGCACGCTGCAGCTGATCCCGGGCACCCGTCACGCCGAGGGGTACACGGAGGCGGCCATCGGCCCCTCGCTCGCCTTCCTCCGCGACGCCCTCCCGCCGGCCCGAGCATGACGACGACGGAGTTCGCCGGAGTCGGAAACGTCTTCTACTTCGTCGACGACCTCGACGCCGCTGTCGCCTGGTACTCGGCGCGGCTCGGGCGCGAGCCCGTCGTCCGCGGCGGGGCGCTCGTGGCCTACGACCTGGACGGCACCCGCCTGACGCTGCACGAGCGGGACGAGCTGAACCGGCCCGGACCCGACGGCACGAGCCCGTACTGGACGGTCCCCGACGTCGACGCCGTCGTCGCCGACTGGACGGCGAACGGCGCCGTCGCCCACCGCGGTCCGAAGACGGTGTTCACGGGGGAGCGGCTGTGCCAGCTGCTGGACCCGTTCGGCAACCTCTTCTCGGTGCGGCAGGCCGTGCCCCGTGACTGAGGACGTCGCTCCGGCTCCCGCTCCCGCCGCCCCGGCGCAGACGTCCGCGCCGGCGCAGCCGTCGGCCTGGGCGCCCATGGCGATCACCGCCTTCCGCGTGCTGTGGTTCGCCCAGCTGGGCAGCAACATCGGCACCTGGATGCAGACCGTCGGAGCCCAGTGGTACCTGGTCGAGGCGGCCGCGGGCGCGGCGGTCGTCGCGCTCGTGCAGACGGCGAGCCTGGCGCCCTCGATCCTCGTCGCCCTCCCCGCGGGCGTGCTGGCCGACTCGCTCGACCGGCGGCGGCTGCTCATCTGGGGGTCGTCGGCCAGCGCGCTGCTGGCGGCCGCTCTGACGGTCGTGGCGGCGGTCGGCGCGCTGACGCCGTGGACGATCCTGGCCTTCACCTTCCTCCTCGGCATCACCTCCACCCTGACCTCGCCCGCCTGGCAGGCGATCCAGCCGGAGCTCGTGCCCCGGAACCTGATCGCGGCGTCGTCGGCCCTCGGCGGCGTGACGGTGAACGGCGCCCGCGCGGTCGGCCCGGCCCTGGCGGGAGTCGTCCTCTCGGCGTTCGGCGCTCCGGTGGTCTTCGGCATCAACGCCCTGAGCTTCATCGGCGCCGTGCTCGCTCTGCTCTGGTGGAAGCGGCCGACGCAGACCGGCCTCGACGACCGCGAGCAGTTCGGCGCCGCGCTGAAGGGAGGGATCAGGTACGTCGCCTCCGCGCATCTCGTCCGCCGGATCCTCCTCCGCTCCGCGCTCTTCGCCCTGCCGGCCAGTGCGCTCTGGGCGCTGCTGCCGCTCACCGCGAAGCGCCTCCAGCTCGACTCCAGCGGCTACGGCTTCCTCCTCGGTGCACTCGGTGCCGGTGCCGTGCTCGGCGTCTTCGCCCTGCCGCTCGCCCGCCGGAAGCTCTCGGACGACGTCGTGATCGGGGCGAGCGCCGTGCTGTTCGCGGCGGGGACGCTCGCGGCGGCCTTTCTGCCCCTCGTTCCGGCACTGCTGCTGCTGGTCCTCGCGGGGCTGGCCTGGATCGGCACCCTCACCGTGCTGAACGCGGCGCTGCAGCTCACGCTGCCGCAGTGGGTGCGGTCCCGCGGAGCCTCGATCTACATCCTGGTCTTCATGGGGACCATGGCGGTCGGCTCGATCGGCTGGGGCCTGGCCGCGCAGGTGCTCGGCACCGCGCCCGCGTACGCCGCGGCGGCCGCTCTGCTCCTCCTCGTGGCGGCCAGCGTGCGGGTGCTGCCCCTGCTGCCGGGGACGGGAACCGTCGACCGCAGCATCTCGATGTCGTGGCCCACGCCCACGCTGGTGTTCGAGCCGGAGCCGACGGACGGGCCGGTGATGGTGCAGATCTCGTGGACGGTCCGCCCCGACTCCCTCGCGGACTTCCGATCGGCCATGCGGCTGCTGGAGAGCTCCCGCCGCCGGACCGGCGCCTCGCGCTGGGCGCTCTACCGGAGCGGGGAGGAGGCCGACGTGCAGCTGGAGACGTTCATGGTGCCCTCGTGGGGCGAGTTCCGGCGGCAGGAGACCCAGCGGCTCACCGGCCGCGACCGCGAGATCCGCGCGGCGGCGCTGACCCACGCCGACGGCGATCCCGTCGAGCGGCACTTCTTCCCGAGCGCGACGCCCTCCTCCTGAGAGAGGGAGCGGCGGCGAGCCGTCCCCGTGATCGTCGAGACGCCGGCCTGCGAGCGGTGTCCCGGCGGCGCGCGGACGCCTCGGCGCGTCCCGGGCGCGCGGGCGGAGGTGCGCTGCGGTCAGCCGCCGACGGTGGAGCCGAAGCCGGACTTGCCGGAGGAGCCGAAGCCGCCCGAGAGGGTCGCCTTCGAGCCGACGGTCGAGCCGGCCGGCGCGCGCTGCACGACGTCGGGCTGGGTCGCTCCGCGGGCCGCGAAGCCGCCGGACGCGACGGGCGCCCAGCTGGTCGCCCGCGTCGAGTTCCAGCGCGAGGACGCGAAGATCAGCGGGCCGAGCCAGAAGCCGCCGGCGTAGTGCCCGCGGTACTCGTCGGTCGCCTCGCACAGCTGCTCGGGGTCGTCGCCGACCTCCTCGCCCTGCGCCTGGAGCTGGGCGATCTGCTCCCGCACGTCGGCGAGGCAGTCCTCGCGGCTCGCATAGACGGGGCGCTCGGCGTTCTCGGGGATGACGTAGTCCTGGCCGTCGGCTCCCGTGGCGACGACGCCGTCGGTCGAGGGGCCGCCGTTCGCGAGGGCGACGGCGAGGCCGACCGCGCCGACCGCGACCGCGCCGCCGATGAGCAGGCCGCGGCGGTTCTTCGCGATGCCGCTGATGCCGACGCTCCGGGAGCGGTGGGGAGCGGTGCGGGTGGGGCCGTCGCCGCGGCCGGTGCCGCCGCTCGAGCCTCCGCTCGGCGTGCCGGAGCCCGCCGCGGGCTCGCGGCTGCCCCAGTCGTTCCCGGAGTTCGGCGTCCCGGAATCGCCGGGGGTGCGGTCGTCGTCCGTCATCGGGTCTCCTCGTCCTGCGGGCGGGCCGCGCGGGTGTCCTGCGGCCGGTCGTGCTCGGGGGCGCCGTACTCGGGCGCGGGGGTGCCGGGCGCGGGAGCGCCGTAGGCGGGGGTGGCGCCGTGCCCGGGGTGGGAGGCGGCCGACGCGCCGTCCGCGGCCGTCGCGACCCCGTCGCTCCGTCCGCCCTCGATGTAGTGGGGGACGAACTCCGCCAGGTCGCCGGTGATCAGGCCGCTCGTCTCGCGCACGTCGATGCCGGCCGGGGTCTCGCCGACGATCCAGCTGCCGATGACGACGGTCTTCCCGTCGACCCGGGCCAGCTCGGCGCGCTCCTGGTGGATGAAGCCCTCGGCGCCGTAGCTCCCGCCGTTCTCGGCGACGACCGAGCCGTCGGCGTCGAGGACCGTCACGTTGGCGCCCTCCCGGCCCAGGCGCGGCTTGCGCACCTGGGCGGTGCCGGGCAGCGGATGCACGGAGGCGGGCAGCAGGTTCGGGTGGCCGCGGAACATCTCCCACAGCACCACCAGCAGCTGCTTGTTGCTGAGCAGGAGCTTCCACGCCGGCTCGACCCAGCGGGTGCGCTCGCGCCGGTCGAGGAGCAGGCCGCCGAACTGCTCGCCGAGCATCCACTCCCACGGGTACAGCTTGAAGACGTGGCGGATCGGCTCGCCCTCGCCGTCGAGGAAGCCGGCGCCGTCGAGCTCGTAGCGGATGTCCTCGACGAAGATCAGCTTGGGGTCGAAGCCGGCCTGCGCCGCGGTCTCGGCCATGTAGGCGACCGTGTCGGCGTCCTCGACGATCAGCTCGCCGTCTCCGGAGTCGTGCAGCGACGCGAGGTGCAGCCGGGCGCCCTCGTCGAGGCTCCAGCGCTCGAGGCGGAGATGGCGCCACTGCTCGACGAGCTGCTCGTGCAGGCTGTTGAACTGGTCGGCGTCGGGCCCCTTCGTCTCGACCAGCCACTGCCACTGGGCCGCGGCCGTCTCGACCAGCGAGGTCGGAGTGTCGGCGTTGAACTCGAGCAGCTTCACCGCGCCCGCGCCGTCGTAGGCGAGATCGAAGCGGCCGTAGACCGTGGGGTCGTCCTCGTCCCACGAGGTGCGCACCAGGTCGTGGAAGCGGGGCGGGATGCCGAACTCGGCGAAGCGGCCCTTCCGCACCACGAGCTCGCACGCCTCCAAGCAGAGGTCGAACAGCTCCGAGGTCGTGCGCTCGAGCAGGTCGATCTCGGCGGGCTCGAAGGAGTACGCCGCGGACTCGTTCCAGTAGGGGCGGCCGCCCTCGGAGGGGAGGTCGTAGAAGCTGAAGCCGATCTCGTCGCAGCGGGCTCGCCAGTCCGGTCGCGGAGTGAGGGTGTGTCTGCGCATGATGTCCGGCAAGTGTAGGTCGGGTGTCCGCGTGAGGGCAGGGGGTGGCGCCGTCCTCCGCGCTAGCCTCGACGGGAGCGAAAGGCCGTGCCATGACCGCACCCCTCCCGCTCGCGGGCGTCCGCGTCCTCGAGCTCGGCAACTTCATCGCGGCGCCCACGGCTGGCCGGCTGCTCGCCGACTTCGGCGCCGAGGTGATCAAGGTGGAGCGGCCCGGCACGGGGGACGAGCTGCGCCGCTGGCGGCTGCACGAGGGGTCCGAGACCTCGCTCCTCTTCCACACGATCAACCGCAACAAGCGCTCGATCGCGCTCGACCTGCGCACGGACGAGGGGCGCGACGCCGTCCGCCGCCTGGTCGCCGAGTGCGACGTGGTGCTCGAGAACTTCCGGCCCGGCACGCTCGAGCGCTGGGGGATCGGACCGGACGTGCTCGACGGGGCCCGGCCCGGCATCGTGATCGGCCGCATCTCCGCGTTCGGGCAGACCGGCCCGCTGTCGGCCCGGCCCGGATTCGCGGCGGTCGCGGAGGCGATGGGCGGGTTCCGCGAGCTTGTCGGCGACCCGGACCGGCCGCCCGTGCGCGTCGGCGTCTCGATCGGCGACTCGATCGCCGGGCTGTACGCGGGCTACGGAGTGATGATGGCGCTGTTCCAGCGCGAGACCCGCCGCTCCGCGGGGCTGGATCCGGCACCGCTGGCGGAGCGGGTCGTCGACGTGGCGCTGCACGAGGCGATGTTCTCGATGACGGAGTCGCTGATCCCCGACTTCCAGGCGCACGGCATCGTCCGGGAGCGCGTCGGCGGGCGGATGGAGGGCATCGCCCCGACCAACGCCTACACCTGCGCCGACGGGGCGAGCATCGTGATCGCGGGGAACGCGGACGCGATCTTCCAGCGGCTGATGGCGGTGATCGGCCGCGCCGACCTGGGCGAGGACCCGGCGCTCGCCTCGAACGAGCAGCGCTGGGCCCGGCGCGACGAGCTGGACGCGGTGATCGGCGCGTGGACGGCGGGCCGCACCGCCGCCGAGGCGCTCGCGGTCCTCGACGACGAGGGCGTCCCCTCCGGCCCGATCTACACGGCCGCCGACATCAGCGCGAGCGAGCAGTACGCGGCGCGCGACATGATCCAGGCCTTCGACGTCGAGGACGCCGGCGGCACCCTGCGCGGCGTGGGCTTCCCGGGGATCGTGCCGGTGCTCGGCGGCCGCTCCCTCCCCATCCGCTCGCTCGCGCCCGACCTGGGCCAGGACACCGAGGAGGTGCTGGGGATGCTCCGGCGCACCGGTCCCGCTGCTCCCTCCGCCGGCGGGGCTCCTGCCGCTCCCTCCGCCGCCGCTGCCGAGGAGGCCGGCCGGTGACCGCGCTCGCCTCCGCGCGCCTGCGCGACGTCACCCTCCGCGACGGCCTGCAGCTCACCGGCAAGCTCCTGACGACCGAGCGCAAGGTCGACCTCGCGCGCACGCTGCTCGCCGCGGGAGTGCCCGAGCTCGAGATCGGCTCGCTCGCGCGCGGCGACCTCGTCCCTCCGATGGCCGACACTCTCGACGTGATCGCCGCGCTCACTCCCGAGGAGCTGGAGCGGTGCTGGGTGTGGGTCGCGACTCCGCGCCACGTCGAGCGTGCGGCCGCCGCGGGGGCGCGCCGCTTCCAGTACTGCTTCTCGGCGTCCGACTCGCACAACCTCGCCAACGTCGGCAGGCCGACCGAGGCGAGCATGGCCGCGATGCCGGAGGCGGTCGCGCTCGCCGAGAGCGTCGGCGGGCGGATCCAGCTGTGCATCGCCACCTCGTTCACCTGCCCGTTCGAGGGCCCGGTCGACCCGGAGCGCGTGCTCGCGATCGCGCGCGACCCGCGAGCGGAGGGAGCGGCCGACGTGGTCGTCTGCGACACGCTCGGGCAGGCGCACGCCGGCCAGGTGGCGTCGCTCGTCTCGCGCGTGGCCGCGGAGACCCCGCCCCGCGAGATCGTGTTCCACGGGCACGACACCTGGGGCTCGGGCGTCGCGAACGCGATCGCCGCCGTGCAGGCCGGGGCCGCGGTGGTCGACGGCGCGCTCGGCGGCCTCGGCGGCTGCCCCTTCGCGCCGGGCGCCAGCGGCAACACGGCGACCGAGGACCTCCTGTTCGCCCTGCGCCCCGACTGGTTCACGCCCGGCGCGCTCGCGGTCCTCGTCGGCGAGTCGGAGGCGCTGCTCGCCGAGCTCGGCGAGCCCGGCCGCTCGAAGGCCGCGCAGGGCGCCCGCTCGAACGCCCCCGCCTTCCCCTGGGCGCTCTGAGCGGGTCGTCTCCCGCTCGCCGGTCCGAGGCGTCGCGAACGGCCGCCTCCCGCCGCGGAGGACGACCGTTCGCGACGCCTCGACAGCGTCGTGCGGGTCAGCGCGCGAGCAGCGCGCCGAGGCGTGCGCGCTCGGCGCGGAGGACGTCGACCAGGAGGGACCCCTCGGGTGCGGCGAGCCAGCGCTCCAGGGCGAGGTCGAAGAGGGCGGAGGCCGCGAGGGCGGCGAGGGCCGCGTCCTCCGGCGTGACTCCGGCGTCGACGAGGGCGGCGCGCATGCTCTCGGCGAGGGCGGCCGACTTCAGGAGCTCGCGCTCGCGCAGCTGCGGCTCGGAGCGCACGACGGCACGGCGGGCGGCGATCGGAGCGCGCCAGGTCTGGAGGTCGCCCGAGGCGGCCGCCTCGAGGCCGTGCATCACGAGGTCCATCGGCGCGAGGCCGGCGGGGGCGCCGGCGAGCAGGCGGCCGACGAGCTCGGGGAACTCGCGCTCGCGGAGGAAGAGGACGTCGCGCTTGTCGGCGAAGTGGCGGAAGAAAGTGCGGGTGGTGAGCCCGGCGCGTTCCGCGATCGCGGGGACGGTGGTGCCCGCGTAGCCGTGCTCGGCGAAGAGCTCCATCGCCGCCTGCTCGAGGCGGAGGGCGGCATCGGGGGCCCAGCGTGACATCCGCCCAGGATAGCTGACGACACGACGTGTCATCAGGAGTAGTGTGACGACACGTCCTGCCATCACTTCTGACTGGAGCCGGCCGTGCCCGAGAACGCCGCCGCCCTGCTGACCGCCCCGCGGGCCGACCTCGTCGTCCGCCCCGCTCCTATGCCCGTCCCAGGTCCGGGGGAGGTCCTGCTGCGCAACCGCGCCCTGGCCGTGAATCCGGTCGACGAGATGAAGCAGTGGACGGGCGATCTGATGTTCCGGTGGGTGCCGTACCCGGCGGTGCTCGGGGAGGACGTGGCCGGAGTGGTCGAGGCGGTCGGCCCTGGAGTGACGCGCTTCGCCGTCGGCGACCGGGTCGTCGCGTACGCGGTCGGGATGGAGCGCGGGCGGCGGAACCGCGACGAGGGCGCCTTCCAGGAGTACACGGTCGTGCGCGAGGACCTGGCGGCGCCGATCCCCGACCGGCTGGGCTTCGAGGAGGCGGCGGTGCTGCCGCTCGCGGTCTCGACGGCGGCGACGGCGCTGTTCCAGCGGGACCACCTCGCCCTGCTGCACCCGAGCGTCCCGGTCCGGCCGACGGGCAGGACGGTCGTGGTCTGGGGCGGGACGACGAGCGTGGGGAGCAACGCGATCCAGCTCGCCGTCGCCTCCGGGCACCGCGTGGCGACGACCGCGTCGCCCCGCAACCACGATCGGATGCGCGAGCTGGGCGCCGAGATCGTCCTCGACTACCGCAGCCCCACCGTCGTCGCCGACCTGGTGGCGGCGCTCGCGGGCCACGAGGTCGCGGGGGTGCTCGCGATCGGGACGGGTTCCGGTGCCCCGTCGGTGGCGGTGGCCGCGGCCACCGGAGCGCGACGCGTCGCCCTGGCCAGCCCCTCCGTCTCGTTCGGCTCGCTCCCGCGTCGGCGCGGTGTCAGCGCCGCCTTCGTGCGGACGATGCTGCGCGTGGTCGGCGGCACCGCGGCGCTGCAGATCGCGGCCCGGCGCCGCGGCATCCGCGCCCGCTTCGTCTGGGGCGGCTCGCTGATGACGAACGAGGTGGGGCCGATGCTGTGGCGCGACCACCTGCGGGCGGCGCTCGCCGAGGGCCGTCACGTCTGCGCCCCGGCGCCCGAGGTGGTGGGTGAGGGGCTCGCCGCGCTGCAGCCCGCCCTCGACCGGCTGCACGAGGGTGTGTCGGCGGTGAAGCTGGTCGTCCGGCTCTGAGGGCGGGCCGCCGCCGCCCGCCCAGGCCGTGCCGCGGACCGGCCGCTCCGCCCGCAGCCGCTCCGCCCGAGCCGTGCCGCCGAGTGGCCGCAGCGCCGGAGCCTCGGTATCGTGGCGCGCTCCGACGCGACCCGAGGAGATCCCGTGATCCGCCGCACCGCCCCCGGAGCCGCCGCGCTCCTCCTGCTCGCCCTGACCGGCTGCTCCGCCGGGTCGTCGCCCGCGGCGTCCCCGTCCGCCACTCCGGAGCCCGTCGGCGGCCTCGGGGTCGCCGTCTCGGCGCTCTGCGAGCCCGGCTCCGATCCGCAGTGCGTCCCGGTCGGCGGGCAGGACGTCCTCGTCGATCCCGAGGACTTCACCCGCGCGGGCGTCGCCGCGCTCGAGGCCGATCCGAGCACGGGGGCCGTCGACGTCCGGTTCGACGAGGCGGGCGCCGCCCTCCTGCGCCGCGGCTCCCAGGCGGCCATCGACGAGGGGGCCGACGCCCGGCTCCTCCTCCGCGTGGGCGACCGGGTCGAGTCTGCGCTCTCCGTCATGCAGCCGATCGAGGGCGACACCGTGCAGATAGTTCCCGCGGAGGGCGACGCGCAGGGGCTGGTCGACCGGATCCTCGCCGGCTGACGCCCGCCTAGGATCGGCGCATGGCGAAGGGTTTCCGCACGGAGCGCGCGCAGGCGCTCCTCCTCGCGCAGCCCTGGGCGCTCTCGCTGGTGAGCGCCGTCTTCGTGGCGGGGATGCTCTGGCTGGCGGCGGACGCGGGCTGGGATCTCGGCGCGGTCGTCGGCGGCGGACGCCGGCACGCGCCGCTGTGGCTGGTGCTCCTGCTCGGCCTGCCGCTGTTCGGCGCCGGAGTGGTGCTCGGCGCGGTCCGGCAGGTGCGGCTCCTGCGGCGGCCGGCGGCGCCGCCCGTCCCGAGTCCGGAGGCGGAGCGGCTGCGGCGCGAGGGCCCGGGCTGGCTCAGCCGGCGCGAGGACGAGCGAGCGGCGCAGGGCGGGACCGGGAGCGCGCAGGGCGGCACCGGCGGCACACCGGACGTGATCGGCAGCGCTCCCGACGGCACGGACGACCCGCGCGACGAGGCCCGCTGACCGCGCCTCAGAGGTGCAGCATCCCCCAGTCGATGATCACGGCCAGCGCCGTGTAGGCCGCGGCCACTGCTCCGACCGCCTTGCCCGCGCGGTCGAGGTCGGCCTGCGGGTCCGGACCGGCGTCGGCGACGACCCGGAGCAGCGCTCCGACCAGCGCGATCAGCGTGATCGCCAGGATCCAGACCTTCAGCGACGCGTGCGGGTCGACGTGCGCGAGCGTCAGCGCGACGACCGGCACCGCCACCACGAGCACCGACGCCAGCACCAGGAGGCAGCCGCGCCGGGTGAGGCCGGTCGGCCCGAAGGAGCCGCCGCGCATCCAGGCGCGCACGCGCTGCCTCCGCGAGGCGGGCGGACCGCCGGCGGAGTCCGCGTCGGTCGAGGGCCCCCAGTCCTGCGCGGTCGTCATCGCGCGGTGCCGGAGCGGTCGGGAGTCGGGCTGGGCCGCATCGGGTCCTCCAGGAGACGAGGGGGCACGTCGGACGGTGGTGCCGACCCCTCAGTCTCGGGAGCGCCTCCGGCAGCGGCAAGCGCCTCTTCCGGACATGTCCGGAAGAGGACGCTCAGGCCCGTCCCTGCAGGATCAGATTCCAGTACACCCACGGCAGGACGCGGCGGTCGGCGAGGTAGGTGAGGCGCCGCTCCTTCGCCAGGCCCGTCCAGAAGGGGACGGTCGGCTTCGGGCGGTAGCGGTCGTCGAACTCGGCGAACACCACGCTCGACCGCGAGACCACGAAGGGGCAGACGGAGTAGCCGTTGTACACGCGGGGGAGCGGGCGCCCCTTCTGCGCGGCGACGAGGTTCTTCGCGAGTGTGGTGGTCTGCTGGCGCAGTGCTCCTCCGGACTTCGAGTTGACCGTGGCCGCCGCGTCGCCGAGCGCCCAGACGTCGGGGAACCGCGGGTGCCGCAGGGTCAGCGGGTCGACCTCGACGAAGCCGCCCTCGTCGCCCTCGGCGGCCAGTCCGGTGCCGGCCAGCCAGTCGGGGGCCGACTGCGGGGGCACGGCGTGCAGCACGTCGTACGACAGCGTCTCGCGCGGGCCGTCGGTCGAGCGCCGCGCGCGGTCGGGGCCGGGGAGGGCGGTCGCGCGCTCGTCGACGGCGAGGACGACCCGCCGCTCGGCCGCGTCGACCTCGACCAGCTCGCGGCCGTAGCGGACCTCGATCCCGTACTCCGCCACCTTCCGCTCGAGCTCGGAGTCGATCAGCAGCATCCCGAACAGGGTGGGGGTCGGCACGACGAGCACGACGCGGATGCGGTCGAGGACGCCGGTCGCGCGCCAGTAGTCGCAGGCGAGGTACATCGGCTTCTGCGAGGCGCCGGAGCAGGTGCCGGGGCCGCCGGGCTGCGTGAAGACGACGGTGCCGGAGCGGACCTCGCGGAGCACCTGCGACGCCTTGCGGGCGTACTCGTACTCGTAGTTGGACACTCCGAACGGCGAGTCCATCGCCTCCTGGAGCCCGGGGACCGCGGCCCAGTCCTTCTGGATCCCGGGGCAGACGACGAGCTGCCCGTAGCCGACGGTGCGGCCGGAGAGGAGGGTGACCGTGTGCGCGACCGGGTCGATCGTCTCGACGCGGTCCTGGATCCAGACGACCCCCTTCGGCGTCACCGAGCCCTGGGGCCGGGTCGCCGCGGAGGGGGGTGCTGTGCCGCCCGCGACGTGGGAGAGCATCGGCTGGTAGACGTGGGTCGACCGGGGCTCGATCACCGCGACGTCCTCCACTCCGTAGCGCCGCAGCCGCCCCGCGGTCGAGAGTCCGGCGTTGCCGCCGCCGATGATGAGGACGTCGTGGCGGGCCGCGCCGGGATCGGTCATGGCCTCACCCTAGGGGCGCGCCGGGGCGAGCGGACGGGCTTGCGCAGACCCGCGGAAGGGGGTGCGCTCGGAGCGCTTCGGGACGGTGATCCCGCACGGCCGCCCGGCTCGCGTCAGGCCGCCTCGAGCGCCTCGATCGCGGTCCTCGCGGTCGCGCAGGGGTAGGAGTCGTACCCGTCGTGGGCGTCGAAGGCGCGGCACTCGGCGCAGCGCAGCCGCACTCCGGCGCCGCCCTCGAGGACGCGCTCCGGGCGGTGCCCGTGCAGGATGACGGCGAGGCTCGCGACGAGGGGGTCGCTGCTCACCAGCGCGCTCCGCAGCGCCTCCGACCGGCGGCGGAGGTAGTCGTCCGCCACGGCGTCGATCGACTGCTCGGGAAGGTCCGGCTCGGGCCAGGAGGCAGGCCGCTCGACGGGCAGGTCGAGCTCGTCGAAGCCCATCGACCAGTCCGGGAAGCGGCGCTGCTCGTGCACGCTGGTCCAGACGGTGACCACTCCCTCGTGCCGCGGGTCGGCGAGGATCCGCGCGTAGAGCGAGCGCACGTCCGACTCCTCGCCCTCGAGCAGCTGCATCACGCGGCGGCCGCGGAAGACGAGCATCCCCGAGACGCCGTGCTCGACGTTGTTGCGGCGGCTCGTCTCGAGCAGCCGGCGGATCTCCCCCGAGCCCAGGTCGCGGTCGAGCGTGCTGACGTAGACGACGGTGAAGACGAGGGAGTCGCGCCGCGGCGAGTGCTCGACGAGGTGGAGCGTCGCGGGGGAGTGGGCGCCGGTCTCGGGGTCCATCAGGGCCGCGACCTCCGGGAACTCGAGCCAGATCAGGTCCTCCGGAGCGCTCGGCTCCACGGCGGTGACCGCCGGGACCGCGTCCAGCCACTGCGTCCGCTGGCGGAGGTCGGCGGCGACCGCCTTCTCGTCGAGCCCGGGCAGGAGGCCTGCGGCGCCGGAGACGAAGAGGCTCGTCGCGGAGTTGAGCAGCAGCGTCACGACCGTCGCGTGGCCGTCGCCGCCGAGCACGGGGAGCTCGACACTGTCGGTGCGGCCGTGGGCGGCGAGCCCGGAGGCGTAGGAGACGAGTGCGTCGGCGACCGCGTCCCCCACCTGGAAGGTCGCGCCGGCGTACTGGATCTGCTTCATAGCCCTACGATGCGCCTGCGGCGGATCCACGGGTAGGGGTACCGGTGCCGGGTGGAGCGTGCAGGGGTCGCGGCTGCTCCCGTCCGAGGAGCACGGAGCGGCGGGACCGCGCCCAGTCGGCCGTCGAGCGGGCCGGCGTCCCCGTGATCCGCTCGACCTCGTCGGTGAGCACGTCGACGCCGTCCAGGCCGCGGCGGGCGACGACTCCGAACTGCCGACGGAGCCCCTCCGCCTGCCACACGGACATGCCGGCGAGGCGCAGGACCCCGGCGAACACGCGGCTGGGCAGGTGCAGGTAGCGGACGCGCCGCCCCAGGCCCGCGGTCAGCTCGCGGGCGGCGCCGGGTCCGTCGAGCAGGGCCGGTCCGGTGAGGACGGGCTCGGCGCCGGTGTGCCCTCCCGCCTCGAGGACGTGCGCGGCGACCCGGGCGATGTCGGCGGTGTCGATCCACGGGATGACGCCGCGCCCCATCGTCTGCGGGAGCAGACCGCGCGAGATCGCGGGCGCCGAGGGCTCGAGGTTCGTCAGGAAGCCCGAGGCGTGGAGGATCGTCGCGGGCAGCCCGGAGGCGCGCACCCGCTCGTCGGTCCGCCAGATCGCGCGGCCCCAGGTGAGCGGCGAGTGCTCGGCCGCGTCGCCGCCGGAGAGCTGCACGAGCGCGCGGACGCCCGCCTCCTGGGCGGCGCGGACGGCGGTGGCGCCGTGCTCGGCCTGGCGCGGGGTGGCGGCGGTGACCAGGAAGAGCTGGTCGGCGCCCCGGAGGGCGGCGGTCAGCGCGGCCCCGTCGCCGAGGTCGGCGATCCGTGCGTCGAGGCCGCGGGCCGCGAGGGCCGCCGCCTGCTCGGGCCGGCGGACGATCGCGCGGACGGGCGCGCCGGCCGCCACGAGCCGCTCGAAGGTCTTGCCGCCGACGTCGCCGGTGACTCCGGTGATCGCGATCACATCGCTCATGATTCCTCCTACGTATCAACTAACTGATACTCGAAGACTACGCCGCTACGCTCGGTCCATGTCCTCGGAGTTCTCCCTGACCCGCGACGACGTCGACGCGATCGCCGCCTGGACGGTCATCCGCGCCGCCCGCGACCTGGCGAGGCGGGTCGGCGACGCGCTCGCGCCGGTCGGGCTCAGCCCGGTCGAGTTCGGCGTGCTGGCACAGCTCTCGGCGGCCGACGGGCTGACGCAGGCCGACCTCGCCCGCGCCGTCGGCGTCCGCCCGCAGAGCATGACCGCCCTGGTCGCCGGGCTGGCGGAGCGGGGCCTGCTCGACCGGGGCGCCGAGCGCGGCCGCGGCCGTCACTCCCGGATCGCCCTGACCCCGGCGGGGCGCGACCTCCTCGCGGCCGCCTACCCGCTCGTGCGGGCCGGCAACGCGTGGTTCGGCGGCGAGGAGCGCGCCGACGCCGTCGCGACCGCGCTGCGCCCGCTGCTCGGCGGGCAGTCGGGCCCGGGGCACGAGGTCCCCTGAGCGGACGGGGCGGGGAGGCTCGGCAGCGGGAGAGACGGCTCCTCCTCCGAGCGCTCGTGCACACCCGGCCCCCTCGCGGGTGCCACCGGTACCCTGGTGCGGTGCCCCTGACCCTCCCTCCGCTGAGCCGCGCCCGCGCGCGCGCCGCCGCGGCGTACCCGACCCGGCAGCTGCTGACCAAGCGCGCCTCGGGCACGAACGGATGGCTCAGCTCGTGGGGGACGAACGCGCACGGCGAGATCGCCGGCTGCCCGCCGCCGCGCGGCTGACCCGCGACCGCCCCTCCTCCGGAGCCCGCGGCCGCGTTCCCGCGCTCACCCACCCCTCCGGACGGAACCCCTCATGCCGCACCAGCCCCTGCCCGCCGATCAGGCCCCCCACTCGATCTGGCGGGGACTCCGCCAGACCCTCCAGAAGGACACGGTCGGCGGAGCGTTCCTGCTCACCGCGACCCTCCTCGCCCTGATCGTCGCGAACAGCCCCGCGTCCGCGCTCTACACCGCGGTCCGCGACTTCCGCTTCGGCCCCGAGGCCCTGCACCTCGAGCTGAGCGTCGGGTCGTGGGCGGCCGACGGCCTGCTCGCGATCTTCTTCTTCGTCGTCGGGCTCGAGCTCAAGGAGGAGTTCGTCGCCGGCAAGCTCCGCGACCCCAAGACGGCGCTCGTGCCGATCGTCGCGGCCGTCGGCGGCGTGGCCGTCCCCGCCCTGATCTTCACCGCGGTGAACCTGCCCCGCGGAGGAGCCGCGCTGGACGGCTGGGCGATCCCCGCCGCCACCGACATCGCCTTCGCCGTCGCGGTGATCGCCGTGGTCGGCCGCTTCCTCCCGCCGGCGCTGCGGACGTTCCTCCTCACGCTCGCCGTGGTGGACGACCTCATCGCGATCACGATCATCGCCGTCTTCTACACCGCCGGCATCGACGTGCTGATGCTCCTGCTCGCGCTGGTGCCGCTGGCGGTCTTCGCGGTCTGCGTGCAGCGCGGCGTGCGCGCCTGGTGGGTGCTGATCCCGCTCGGAGTGGCGACGTGGGCGCTCGTGCACGCCTCGGGCATCCACGCCACGGTCGCGGGCGTGCTGCTCGGCTTCACCGTGCCGGTCGTCGCGTCGAGGCGCGCCCGAGTTCAGGTGGGGTCGGACGCGGAGGGGCGCCCGGTCTACGACGGCCTCGCCGCCCACTTCGCCGACCGCTGGAGCGTCCTCTCGACCGCGGTCGCGGTGCCGGTCTTCGCGTTCTTCTCGGCCGGAGTGACGGTCGGCGGAGTCGCGGGCCTGGTCGACTCGTTCCAGGACTCGATCGCCGTGGGCATCATCGCGGGCCTCGTGCTCGGCAAGCCGCTCGGCATCGCCGGGAGCACCTTCCTCCTGACCCGGTTCCGCGGCATCGGCCTGGATCCGTCGCTGCGCTGGGTGGACGTGATCGGCATGGCGTTCGTGGCCGGCATCGGATTCACGGTGTCGCTGCTGGTCGGCGAGCTGTCGTTCGGCGCGGGCAGCGAGTCCGACGACCATGTGAAGGTCGGCGTCCTGGCCGGCTCGTTCCTCGCGGCGGTGATCGGAGGCGCGATCCTCTCGGTCCGCAACCGCCACTACCGCCGTCTGCAGGGCTGACGCCCGGCGGGATCTCGCGGCGCCCGCGGCCCGGGCGGCTCGATCGGCACGCGCCTCCTGCTGGTCGAGCAGCCGCCGCAGGCGCCCTGTCGAGACCCGCGCGGCTCAGCCGTGCAGGCCGTGGACGACCGCGTGGCCGCGGCCGCGGGAGATGAGCAGGCGGTTCACCGGGGTCGTGACGACGAAGGCCAGGGCCAGGGCGCCGGCGAGCGAGCCCCAGAAGAGGCCGGACGAGAGGCCCGCGTCCATCGCTCCGGGGATCGCGAGCACCACCGTGTTGTCGACGACCTCCATCACGGCGATCGAGACGGTGTCGGCCGCCAGCGCGATGCCGACGGCGGCGCGCCACGTCACTCCGGAGCGGAGCACGCCCCGCAGCGTGAGCGCGTAGCCGAACACGAAGGCGAGGACGATCGAGAGGGCGACCGTCGCCAGGGCGGGCAGCCCCAGGGCGGAGCCGATCACCATGCCGAGGACCTCGCCGATCGCGCAGCCGGTCAGGCAGTGCAGGGTCGCGAGGGCGGCGGCGCGCCAGGTGGTCGGGTGGTGGTGGGCGTGGTCGGTCATGGTGTCTCCTCCGGTTCGGTCCAGGGGAGTGCAACATACCCCCGGGGGGTATATTCCCGACCCGGCCGTCGGAGTCTCCTGCGGCTCCGCAGGCCCGCGAGCCGTTCGCCCGGGCGCGCTACCCTCGCCCCGTGCTCCTCCGAGCACCGCCCCTCGACACCAGGAGCCCCGATGGCCGCCCCCACCGTCCTCTTCGTCTGCATCCACAACGCCGGCCGCTCGCAGATGGCCGCCGGCTACCTCCGCGCCCTCTCCGGCGGCGCCGTCGAGGTCCGCTCCGGCGGCTCCGAGCCCGGCGACAGCATCAACCCGATCGCGATCGAGGCGATGGCGGAGGAGGGCATCGACATCTCGCAGGCCGTCCCGCAGCTGATGACCACCGAGCAGGTCCAGGCCTCCGACGTCGTGATCACGATGGGCTGCGGCGACGTCTGCCCCGTCTTCCCGGGCAAGCGCTACGAGGACTGGGACCTCGCCGACCCGAAGGGCCGACCGCTCGAGGAGGTCCGCTCGATCCGCGACGACATCAGGGCCCGCGTGCAGGCGCTCGTCGCGGAGCTGCTGCCCGCCTGAGCCGTTCGATGCGGTCCGGCCGCGTCAGCGTTCGGCGGGAGGCGGGAACGTCCGCCCGACCGGAGGCGAGCCCGCCGGGAGCGCCGCGCGCGCCCGGTGCAGGAAGACGGCGGTCATGACGACCCGGGCGCGGGCCGGCGACGAGTCGAGCGGGCCGATCAGCTCCTCGATCCGCGCGAGCCGGTCGTAGAGGGTCTGCCGGCCGATGCCGAGCGCGGCCGCCGTCGCCGTCTTGCTCCCCCACAGCGACGCGAAGGCCTCGAGGGTGGCGAGCAGCTCGCCGCGCTGGGCGCGCAGGGGCCCGAGCACCTCCTCGACGAGGTCGTCCGCCTCCGGATCGTTTTGCAGGGAGCTCGCGAACCGCTCCAGGCGGTACTGGCGCGAGTCGACGACTCCGCCCGCGGGCGCCCACTCGAGCGCGCCGCGCACCTCCGCCAGCTCCCGCGGCACCCGCTCCTGCCCGCCGAGCCCGCTGCCGACGCAGAGCAGAGCGTCCGAGTCGAGGGCGGCGCCGAGGCGCAGCAGCTCCGCGCGGCCCTCCTCCATCGCGGCGGCGGTGGCGAACGGCAGCAGCGCCAGCAGCTCGGAGCCGACCACGCAGAGCACCGGGCCGGGATCCGCTCCTGCGCCCGTCAGGAGGCGGAGCAGAGCGCGGAGCCGCCGGTCGTCGTGACCGGTGTCGGCCCGGACGCCGAGGTAGCGCTCTCGGGAGCCGGCGCCGAGGCGGCCGAGGAAGGCGTCGATCTGGAGGTCGGCCGCCGGGTCCGCGCGCTCGACGGGCGCGATCGCGAAGAGCTGGGCGGTCAGCCGCTCGGTGACCGACGGCGGGCGGTGCCGGAGCACGGCGATCGCGAGGACGTCCGGCGCCCGGTCGAGCGCGACGGCGACGGCGTGGAGGTCGGCGTCGGCGTGGGCCCGCAGATGCAGGGTGCCCAGGAGGGAGTCGCCCGCGTGCAGCACGTTCGAGAACGTCCCGGCCGTCGGCTCCGTGTCGACGCCCGGCCCGGGCGAGGCGCGGGCGATCTCGTCGCCCGTGAGCGAGACGAGCGAGGCGGAGGCGCCCGTCGCGGAGGCGACGACCTGCAGGAGCTCGTCGACGCCGGCGTCCCCGGAGGCCGCGTCGGCCAGAAGACCGGACACTCTGTCCGCCAGTCGGATGCTCCGGAACTTCTGCTCGGTGAGGTGGGTGTTGATGCTCTCGCAGACCTGCACGAAGGGGACGCGCCGGGGCAGGGCGAGCACGGGGAGGCCGAGCTCGTCGGCCGCCGCGACGATCGGCGGCGGCACCGCGGGCAGGCGCGGCGAGAGCTCGAGAGCGAGGGCGCCGACTCCCGCATCCACCAGAGACCGCACGTACTCGCGGCACTCCGCCGGGTCCTGGTCGGTCGAGAGGAGCGCGCCCTCCATCAGGAGCAGCTCGCCTCCGAGGAGGAGGGGCGCGATGTCGAGCTGCTCGCTCGTGTGGGCCCAGCGGATCACGGCGCGCTCGGCGGCCGCGTGCCCGGCGGCCACCACCGGGAGCATGGCGGCGAGGCGCGGATCCCGCATCGCGTCCGACAGCAGGTAGGCCATACAGAACGTCCTCTCGCGTCACGGCGAATTTACACGCGGACGCGCCGCCCGAAACGGGTCCGCACGAGAGTGGAGCCTCACCGGGCGCCCCGCCCTCCCCTTCATCCCCCTCCCCGAGAGGATCCGCCATGAGCACCGACACCCTGCACGGCACCGCCGACGCCGAGGACGCGCTGAGTCCCCTGCCCGACTCCCGGCGCACCGCCCGGCTCGACGGGCAGTTCTGGATCTGGGCCGGCGCCAACATCGCCCCCATCAACTGGGTGCTCGGCGCCCTTGGCGTGAACATGGGCCTCGGCCTGGCGGACACCGTCACCGTCCTCGTGCTCGGCAACGTGGTCGGGATGGCGGTGTTCGGCTTCTTCGTCCTCCTCGGCCAGCGGACAGGGGCGACCGGGATGCTCGTGGGACGGGCGGTCTTCGGCCGGCGCGGCAACTACGTCCCGGCCGCGATCCAGGCCGTGGTCGTGATCGGCTGGTGCGCCATCAACACCTGGATCGTCCTCGACCTGGTCATCGCGCTCCTCGGCTCCGTCGGCGTCGTCGACCCGGAGCAGGCGAACGTCGGCTGGAAGATCGCGGTGGCCGCGGTGATCATGGCGGTGCAGGTCGCGATCTCCTTCCTCGGCTACCGCGCGATCGCCGCCTTCGAGCGCTGGACCGTGCCGCCGACCCTCCTGGTGCTGGCGATCATGTCGGTCGTCGCCTGGTTCTTCCTCGACATCGACTGGTCCTACGCCGGCCCCGCGGAGGGCGCGCTCACCGGCGGCGACCGCATCGCGGCCATGTCCATCGTGATGACCGCCATCGGCATCGGCTGGGGCCTCACCTGGCTCGCCTACGCCGGCGACTACTCCCGCTTCGTCGGACCCCGCTCCTCGAAGCGGGGGCTCTACCTCGCCAGCGTCCTCGGCCAGTTCATCCCGGTGGTCTGGCTCGGCGTCCTCGGCGCGACCCTCGCGACGAAGAACGGCTCCGTGGACCCAGGGGAGCTGATCGTCGAGAACTTCGGCGCCCTCGCGATCCCCGTGCTGCTCCTGGTGGTGCACGGCCCGATCGCGACCAACGTCCTCAACATCTACTCGTTCGGCATGGCGACCCAGGCCCTCGACATCCGGCTCGGGCGCCGCGCGCTCAGCCTCGTCGTCGGCGTGCTGGCCTTCGCGGCCGCGGTGTTCTTCGTCTTCCAGGACGACCTCGCCACCACGCTCGACGCGTGGCTGGTCGGCCTCGTCGGCTGGGTCGCCCCCTGGGGTGCGATCGTGCTGGTGCACTACACGGTGTTCGAGCCGCGCGTCCGCTCCTTCGGGCACCTGTTCGCCCCCGTCGGCTCGCCGCTGCTGCCGGACGTCCGCTGGCGGGCGCTGCTCTCCTTCGCGATCGGCGCGACCCTGACCTGGCTGTTCATGAACGGCTCGGTGCCCGCCCTGCAGGGTCCGGCCGCGACCGCCCTCGGCGGCGTCGACGTCTCGTGGCTCGCGGGCGGAGTCTCGGCCGGCCTCGCCTACCTCCTGCTCGGCCGGGACGCTCCCGCCTGGGTCGAGCGCCGGGAGTCGGCCGCGCCGGTCGCCGCGGAGCCCGAGCCCGTCCGCGGTCACGGTGAAGGCGTCGTCCGTGCGCGTCCCCGCGAGGAAGACGGTGTAGACGTCGGTGCCGTCCTCGGCGGTGCGCTTCCCGGCCGCCGCGCCGACCCAGCGGTGCCCGCCCGGATCCGCCGTCGCCGTCTCCCCGAGGGTCGCGTCGATCGCGGCCGGGTCGACGTTCACGGCGCGGATCCCGTCCTGGCACTCGCGCCAGACGCCCGTGAATCCGGGGTCGGGGTCGGAGTAGCAGAACATCATCGACCCGTCGGGCGCGACGTGCAGGTCGCCGTAGCCGCCGACCACCGGCCCGGAGACGGGGGCGGCCGTGGGCCCGGTCGTCGGCTCGGGGTCGGCCGGCGCGGTGCACCCGGCGAGCGCGAGGACGAGCACCGCCACCGCTCCCGCTCGCCACCTCATGTGCGCAACCTACTGGAGCCGCGCCCCCGCCCGTCCGTGTGCCGAGCCGGGAGTCCACCGGGAGGCGGCCCGCCCTCAGACCAGCCGGCGGCCGCTGAAGCGGTCGACGGGGGCGTCGTGCCGCATCGCCCGCTCGTACATCCGCCGGAACGGCTCGGTGAGCACGCCGTTCGTCCGGTCCAGCGAGTCCTGCCAGGCCACGATCTCCCCCAGCTGCGCGGCGAGATCCGCGCGGAGGGCCGCCTCGTCGACGGCGGTCGAGACGCCCTTCGAGACGACGACCCGGCCCGCGACGATCACGGTGTCGATCGACGAGCCGTTCTCGGAGTAGACGAGCTGGTTCTCGAGCCGCTGGCGCGGGGTGAAGTTCAGCGTCTCGAGGTCGTAGACGACGAGGTCGGCCTGCTTGCCGACCTCGATGCTGCCGGTGACGTCGTCGAGCACGGCGCTGCGCGCGCCTCCGATCGTGCCGGCCGTGAGCACCTCGGACACGGTCGGCCAGGTGGCGATGTCCGGATCCGTGACCTTGTGCAGGAGCGCCGCGGCCTTCACGACGTCGAGCATGCGCGGAGAGTCGCTGCTCGAGCAGCCGTCGGTGCCGAGGCCGAGGTTCACGCCCGCGTCGTGCAGCGCGCGCCACGGGGCGATGCCCGAGCCGAGCTTGAGGTTCGAGATCGGGTTGTGCGAGACGGACGTGCCGGCGGCGGCGATCCGCTCCATGTCGGAGTCGGTGAGCCAGATCCCGTGGGCGAAGGTCGTGTTCGGCGAGAGCGCGCCGATCCGCTCCATGTACTCGACCAGGGTCGAGCCGTAGGACAGCTCGCCGGTCACCAGCTGCGTCTTCGTCTCGAGGACGTGGATGTGGCACTCCGCCCCGTGCTCGAGCGCCAGCTCGGTCGCCCCCACGAGCAGCTCGGGCCCGCAGCGCTGAGGAGCGGACGGGGCGACCATGTAGCGCAGCCGCCCGCCTCCCCTCCCGTGCTGGGTCGCGAACGCCTCGCGGCTGAAGGCGAGGTAGCCCTCCGTCGTCGGGCGCGACGCCGACCGCGCCTGATCGAGGATCTCCGCCGGCACGTACTCCTCGAGGAACGGCATCGTCTCGTGGAAGGGCCTGCTGATCACGTGGCCCGAGATGTTGGCGCGGACTCCGATCTCGTCGTACGCGTCGAAGACCGCGGCGAGCTGCTCCGCGTCCTGGTCCGGGTTCTCGAGCACGTCGTCGACCAGGGTCGTGACCCCGGCCTTCAGCGATTCGAGGGCGAAGAGCGACGAGCGCAGCCGCACCAGATCCGGAGCGACGCGGCTGTTCCCGAGGATCGGGTACGACAGCAGCATCCACAGCTCGAGCGGCAGGTTGTCGTAGCGGCCCTTGTAGAGGTACTCCCACGAGTGGGTGTGGGCGTTGACGAAGCCGGGGACGACCAGGCGGTCGCGCCCGTCGATCACCTCGTCGCCCGGCTCGGGGACGAGGCCCGGGCCGATCGCGACGATCAGCTCGTCGACGATGCGGATGCTCGCCGTGATCGGGACGGCGCCCGAGACCGGGTCCATGGTGATCACGGCGGCGTCGGAGAGGAAGAGGGGCATGGCGGTTCCGTTCGTGGTGCGGGGTGCCCAGGAGGGAGTCGCCCGCGTGCAGCACGTTCGAGAACGTCCCGGCCGTCGGCTCCGTGTCGACGCCCGGCCCGGGCGAGG
>NZ_PSVA01000026.1:0-52260 GCF_002932155.1 Rathayibacter sp. AY1F9
AGCAAGCCAGAACCAGCCTGACAGCCGGCACCAGGCCAGCCGAGATCATTAGAGAGTGTGAGGGGGTCGCCCCTCACGGGCCGGCCCGGAGGCCGGCCCGCCGCCTCTCAGCTCTCGCCGTCGTCGCTCTCGTCGTCGTCGGCGTCGAGGATCGCGGCGATGCGGTGCGCGGTGGTGAGCACCCGCGCGGCCGTCTCGCGGATCGTGTCGGCCTTGCAGTCGCTCCACGTCGCGACGTAGCCGACGCTGTAGGCGCTGGTGTCGAATCCGACGAGCCCGGCGACGACGAACGCGACGGACTCGGCTTCCGTCTCCATCAGACCTCGGTGCTGCGCGTACTCCTCCAGGTCATCGACGTGACCCATCAGCACGTGCGCGGCCTCGTGGATCAAGGTCTTTGCGGCCTGCTCCGGCGACAGGCTGGAATCCACGACGACCGTGCGCTCCTCGGGGGCGGCGTAGCCGTTCGTTCCCTGCGGCAGTGGGCGGCGCTCGACCGTCCAGCCCTCGGCCTCGAGAGCGGCCGTCAGCGGCGCGATGACGCCGTGATCGTGCTCCCCGGTGAGCAACTGCGCGATGTCACGGGGATCCTCGGCGCCCTCCATGAGGTCGGTCTGCTCGATCGCGAACACGGACACGAGCGGGTAGTACGTCTGGGTCTTCTGCCCCTTCTCGTCGGTGCTGGTCGTGGTGCCTTCCTCGGGTGCCTCGTCGGCGGCGATCTTGCGCTGAGCGAAGCCGAAGATCTTGATCGCCTTCTCGCCCTTGCGCACCTGGCGGCCCTTGGCCTGCCAGGCACGGAATCCCGCGACGGCGGAGGCGTCCGGGCGCTGAGCGAGGATCAGCAGGAGGTTGCCCAGGCTGTAGCGGTGGAACGAGGACGCGAAAGAGAGGAACCGTCGCCACTGGTCGGAGTCGCGCAGCGCCTCGACCTGCTCGGTGATGCTCTCGTGCAGCGCGGCGGCCTGCTCGCGGCGCTCCTCCGGCGTGGTCCGCGGTGCGCGCTTCTTGGCGGCGGTCTTGCGGGCGGTGGTCGTGCTGGTCATGGCGATTCTCCCTGTGCGAGGATCGACGCGACGGGTCCCGTGGTTCTAGATCAACTACGGGGCTTTCGTCTTGTCTGATCGTTTTTTTGTGCCTCTCCGGCGGGAAGAACCGTTTGAGTGGAGGCGGCGGAGTGACGCCTATTCCGGGCGAAATAAGGGAGCTTGCGACCGCGCCCGGAACAGGTGGCACGGAGACGACGGAGCGAAATAGGTTTGCACCGCGGAGAGGAACAAAAAACCTCGAAGCAGCGCCGCGCAGCGGCTCCCGGTCGCCGCAGGCGATGTGCGCGAAGCGCACCCCGCGCCTCGAGCGGAACACCGGGGAGGGTGAGGGGCCGGCCCCTCACGGGACGGCACCGCCGGCCCTCCCCCACTGGGAGCTGAGAGCCGCTGTCGGCGCCGGATGGGACGATGGAGGCATGTGGGAGCTGGCACACCGGACGCGCGCGGAATCGGCATCAACGGTGGTGCGCAGCAACGCGGCGACGAGCGCCGCGGCGATCGCGGAAGTGCGCGCAGGGATCCCGGAGGATCACGTCATCCTTTACGTGCTCCGCGTCGAGAACTGAGCGGGCGCTCTACTCCGCGGCGCTGCGGCGGGGTGCGCGCTGGGTGGTTGTGGTGACGACGGCGGTCGCGCGGGTGAGGTTGGGGCCGATGGCGTCGGCTTCGAGGACGCGGCCGGTGCGGCGGTTTTCGCCTTCTCCCCAGGCGACGGTGCGCTCGTAGCCGACGACGATCACGGCGTCTCCCTTGTGGAGGGAGGCGAGCACGTGCTCGCCGAGTTCGAACTTCGCTTCCACGTAGTGCGTGGTCGGGGCGTCGTGCGGGGTCCACTCCCCCGCGCGGTATTCGCCGGTGTTCTCGATGACGCGCAGCTTCACGATCTGCACGCGGCCCGCCTGCACGGCCTCGGGGTCGGCGGCGAGGTTGCCGGTGATGGTCCTGGTGCTCATCTGTCGTCTCCTGCTCGTTCGGTTCGCGGGTCGTCCCGTCGACGTCGACGGGGATGCGCTTGGGGTGTTCTGCTCTGGTGCTTCGGTCTCGATACCCCAGGACGTGAGAGCGTCGCGTCGGGTGACCTCGACGGGCGGCTCGGACAGCGCCCTGCGCTGTTCGAGCTCGGCGCGCGTCACGGCGTAGGCCGGGAGACGCCGCTCGTCGCCGTAGGCGAGGCGGTAGTACCGATCGGCCTCGTTCTCCGCCCAGTCGACCTCGCCCTGCCGGTCCGCGCGCCCGGCGAGATACCCTGCCCGGTACTCGTCGCTCTCGACGTTCGGGCCGGTCACGCTGCGTGCTTCTCGATGAGGTCCGGGCGGAAGCCCGACCAGTGGTCCTCGTCGCTCGCGACGACCACCGGGGCGGCGGAGTAGCCCAGCTCCTCCGTGACGTAGGCGAGCGCTGCGGGGTTCGTCGTGACGTCGACAGTCGTGTACTCGATGCCCTTCGCGTCGAGGGCTCGGTAGGTCGCGGTGCACTGCACGCACGAGGGCTTCGAGTAGACGGTCAGAGCCATGAGGAATCCTCCAGATAGAACTCCATGTGCGCTTCGAACTCCTCGCGCTTCTCCTCGGCGCAGTGCGCGTGGATCCACCACCCGGCCGCGTCGCGGTCACCGGCCTTGTCGAGCATCTGCGCGATCACGTTGACCTTCTCGCAGGAGAGAGTGGGCGAGACGGTCATCGCCACGCGGAAATTCGCGAGGGCCGCGGTGTAGGTAGCGCCCGCGGTGAGGAACGCGGTCACCGCCTCGTCGTAGGCGGCCGCAGCCGCGAGATAGATCGTCACGGCGTCGGCCTTCGGCTGCTCGGTCATCGCTTCGCTCCTTCCGGGGTGTGCGCGTCGCCCTCGTCGTCGTCGGTCGCGTGCTCCGCGATCCACAGGTCGGCGGCCTCGTCTCGTCCGAATGCTCGCAGGAGTCCGGCCAACGCGTCGACCTCGCAGCAGCTCATCCGGACGGCCAGATCGTCGGCGGTGTCCCCGTGGGAGAACACGGACACGAACTCGGCCACCGCCTCCGGGAGGGTCGGTGTCTGCGGTTCGGTGGTGGCGGTGTCGGTCATGGTGAAGTCCTCTCGTCGTCGGGTCCCGGGCGGTGGTCCTGCCCTGCCCCTCCCCCTCGTTTTTTTGCCGTGATTCTCAATCAGATTTGTCAAGCCAGCGGGGGTGGTCTGGCCGGATCGTTCTTCCTTCTCTCCCAGCGTTTTTTTGCCTGGAAGGCACGTAGTGCCGAGCAGGGTCGGAGGTGGGAGCGCAACCCGGAGGGCGGAGGAGGAGAGGTTGTCGGCGCGATGGGAGGGAGCGCAGCGACCGCGTGCCGAGAAGCTCGGAGGAGCCGGCCGCGCAGCGGCTTGCGTGGACGCCGGAGGCCCGTACGCTGCCGAAGGCTTCCAGGCAAAAATTCGCGCAGCGCACGACACCGCGCCGGCCTGAGGTCGGCGTCCGCTTGTTCGCGATCTGATGCGCGGAATTGCGGCCGCTCGAAACGGTCCCGACGCTGGACGTCCTAGCGACCGCTCTGCAAGGCAGAGTACAGTTGCTCTACACCACAGAGTGATCGGAGCATCATGTCGCTGACTCGCACGCCCTTAGAAGAACGGGTCCGAGACGCGCGGCACGTGTCATCACTTCCGCTGATCGTCTCCGGCGTCGGAGTGGTAACAGCCGGACTGCTGCCCCTGGCCGGTTCGACGCTGTTCACCGTCGGCTTCCTGATTCCTGCCTTCACGAGCATCGCTCTCTGGATCGTGCTGAGGGCTACTGCTGCTCACGCAGGTGTGGGAATGGGGCGCGAGCGCATGGGGCCGATCGCGGCCGTCATCGCCGCAATCTCGATCTTGACGTTTTTGCCCACGATGTTCGCCGGTCCGGCCTTTCTTGTTGAGTTCGTCGGTCCGGCGTTTCTTGTCGGGGTGCTCCTGTTCGCGATCGGTTGGCGACTCGAAAATCGCAGCCAGTGGCTTGCTGGCCTCGGGGTGGCAGTAGTTTCCCCCTTCCTCTTCAACAGCTTCTTGCAGGACGCTGCCCCCGAGAGCGGGTTGATCCTGGGTGCTTCCTACGGTTCCACGCCTCTGTCAATCGATGGCGTCGTTCTCACGATCGCCGGCATCACCCTCGTCGTTCTGGGTATCAACACTTTCCGGCAGGAGACGGGACGTGCCCGTGGCACCAGGCGCTGAGGAGTCGACCGACGACGAGTTCGCGTCCTTGGACGATGCCGTCCACCAACGAACGCGTCTTGCGATTTTGACCATCCTTCACGAGGCCGGCGAAGCCGACTTCCGGTTCCTGCGCACCACCCTCGACCTCACCGACGGCAACCTTGGACGACACCTCGAAGTCCTACTCAGGGCCGGTCACATCACCACACGACGGGGCTACGACGGCCGCCGAGCCAAGAACTGGGTCGCTCTCACTCCTCAGGGCACCGCCGCCCTCAGCATCGAAGTCGAAGCACTGCGCGCGATTGTCGCGCGCGTCGATCGCGCGCAGAATCCCTGACCAGGATTACCCCGCAGCGAGGTGGTTCACCACGAGTGACGGTTGCCGATGCCCTCCCACGGATTCCCGCCAGCACCGAGACCACGAGCCGCCGACCCATCTGCGATCGTCCCTGACGCGAACGCGGCGGGCTCTGCGCCTGTGGGGTGATAGCTGGTCTGGTCGCGGAAAATTGCCCAGATGACGTTGATGCGGCGTCGGGCGAGTGCGATCAGTGCCTGCTTGTGCGACTTGCCCTCGCCACGTTTTCGCTCGTAGAACGAGCGAGAGACCGGGCAGTTCCTCGACGCGATGAACGCCGCTTGGAAGCAGGCGTTCAACAGCCGCCGGTCGTAGCGCCGTGGCCGGTGGTGGTTGCCGGAGATCTTCCCGGAGTCGCGCGGCACGGGAGCGAGGCCCGCGAAGCTGGCCAGCCGGTCGGGCGTCTCGAATGCGGCGAGGTCAGTACCGGTTGCGGCGAGGAAGTCCGCGGCGAGCCTGCGCCCGAATCCGGGGAGCGACACGAGCAGATCCGCAGAACTGCTGTCCTGTAGAACGGCGTCGATCTCGGCCTCGAGCTCGGCGAGTTCGTCGCGGATGCGGAGCAGATCGCGGGCGGACCGGCTCACCAGCCGGGCCGCGGCATCCTCCCCCGCGACGACCGAGGTCTGCTCGCGCGCGGCTTCCACCGCCGTCTTAGCGACGGCCGCGGACTTCCAACAGCCCTGCCCCTTCAACCACGACGCCAGACGGCTCTCCCCCGTCTGCCTGATCGCGGACGGCGTCGCGTACCGGGTGAGCAGCACCAGAGGTCCCCTGGTCGTCGCGTAGTTGAACGCTCCCTCGAGTGACGGGAAGTAGTGGACCAGGATGGCGCGTAGCCGATTTACGGCGCGGGTGCGGTCGTGCACCAGGTCCTCGCGCCGGGCTGAGAGCAGGCGCAGCTCCGCGGTGACGTCGTCGGCCTGCCGCATCAGCGTCACGTCTCGTCGGGTCCGGGCCTGGTCGGCGATGATGACCGCGTCCTTCGCGTCCGTCTTTGCCTCGCCTCGGTAGGCGCCCGAGGCGTGATGAACGACCCGGCCCGAGATGTAGAACAGCGGCTGCGCGTGGGAGCTGAGCAGCGTCTGCAGCAGCCCCGTTCCGCCGTGGTTGAGGTCCGTCGCCCACGCGACGTCGGTGCCACCCGGCAAGGAGGCGACGTCGCCCATCAGGGTCAGGATCGCCGTTTCTCGGTTCTTGAAGCGCTGCGAGAGCAGCTTGGTTCCGTTGCCGTCGATGACGACGCAGTGGTGTTCGGTCTTGCCGGCGTCGATACCGGCCCAGAGTTGTGGCATGCAGGGTCCTTCCGTTGAGGGGTGCGGTGCGCCGTGAACGACCGTGCCGGCATGTCCTTACGGGGCGATCTGGTCGCGTTTCTCAATGAGCGGTCCTGCCGTTGCGGGGTCCCGGGCGGCTAATCACGGCATGCCATCAGGCGGCTGAAGGCGGTCAGCCATACCCAGGACCCCTGGCGCGTTCCGGAGCCTACAACTGCCCCGGATCCACGGAAATAACGGTAAGGAAGGCGGTTTTCCGCCTTAGCAACCGGAGGGCGCAGTGCAATCCGCAGGGCGAGGGGGGAGAGAGTTTCGGCGCGAAATAAGGGAGCGCAGCGACCGCGTGCCGAAAGTCTCGGAGGAGTCGGTGGCGCAGCCACTTGAACGGAGCCCGTAGGTAGCTACGACCGCAGCGAAGCGGAGGGAGCCGCCGAAGGCTTCACGGCAAAGAAACGTGAGCCCAACGGGCGAACATCAGCGGCCGGCACAGCCGGCCGAACCTCTGGGCGGCGCTCCGTCGCTGCTGCGCGAGTGCAGCTCGCGCCCCGGAACGGGATACCGGGGAGCGTGAGGGGTTACCCCTCATGGGGCGGCAACGCCGACCCTCCCCCACCGTCGACCGCGACATGCTGACTTGTAAACATGCCTACAAGTCAGCACGTGCTGTGGGGACTCGAACGTCCGTCACCACAGTTGCCGAGCCGTGGGTTCGAACAGCGCCGCCGCCACCGCGCAGGTCCCCCGGAAGATAGCGGCGCCGACGCGCAGTAGCTCGTGGGTCATCCGATCCCGCGTCTGCCGGCTGCTCCCAATCACGGGGTCACCGCGGATGGCGAGTGACGGCCTGGGAGGGCCGGACGGCCCGGTAGGCATGTAGGGAAGTTGACTTGATTACATGCTTACTTGTCATCAGCTTTGTGTCCCTCGTACTGGGCGAGGAGGAGTTGAAAGGCTTCCGCAGCGAGCACCTGTACGGGGACGCCCTGCTCGGCCGCCAGGATCTTCACCGCTCGGATCGAGTCCTGGGGGAGTCGGACGGAGAACACGGCGAGCTGGGTCGGCGGCACGAAGGTGCCTTCGCCCGCCTGGGCTCTCTTCGGTCGAGCTGCGCGGCCCGCGGCCGCAAAGCGGTTCTCGCTCACTTGACGATTCCCTTCAACTCCGCGAGCACGTTTCGGTACTGGCCAGGATCGGTGATCGGCAGGCCGTACGCCATCGCGAGAGCCTGCGCCTGCGGGATCTCGCTCGTCAGGACGGGGACGCCGAACGGTTCGAGCGCGTCGCGGATCTGCCCAGCGGCGACCGTGCGCTTGACCACTCGGGTGAGGAGGGTGAAGGCCGGCGCGTCCGTGAGGGCTTGAACCTGCTCGATGAGGTTGACCGTCTCCGCGTACTGGGAGAAGTCGCCGCTGGTGGGTTGGATCGGGATCAGGATCAGGTCAGCGGCTCGAGCTGCTGACGTCGTGATACCCAGGTCGCCCGGGGGAGTGTCGATGAGCACGTTCTGGTGGCTGCTGCTCAACCAGGGCTGCTTGTGGATCGTGTTGCGAGGCAGCCCGGTCGCGTCCCAACCGAGGGTGTTGGCCCAGTCGAGCGCGCTGCCCTGCGGGTCGCCGTCGACAATGAGCACGCTCTCCCCGGTCTCGCGAAGCGCTGCTGCGAGATGGATGACGGTCGAGGTCTTGCCCGACCCGCCTTTCAGGTTCACTACCGCTGTAATCATGATGACAAGACTACCAGTCTGCATGCTGACATGTAAACATGCTGACGTGCTGACTTGGGGGATGCGCGGTTACTGGGGCCGTCGCTCGACGGCGGACGCCCAGACCCACAGTCGGCGGCTGGCGTCGCGGTCCTGCCACTCGACCATGACGGCTCGGGCGGTCCAGGCGATAGCGAAGCCCTCAACGCGAACGGGGGTGCCGGGGTAGCGGACCCAAGCCCAGACGGGCAGGGGAGTGGCGGCCCAGGTGGGCCGCTGCCGGGTCTTGTCTAGCTCGTCGTCGGTCAGGCCGATGGGGTGGCCGCGGCCGGCTGTCTCTTCGATGCGTCGATCGATCTGTGCGCCGACGTGGCGCTCGTAGCGTCGGTTCGTTCCCACGCCGCCAGTAGAACATATGTTCGAACGCGTGCGGTCGACGTCATGCGGCGGTCGAGGACCACCAGAGCGAGCCGGGGGCGAGCATGCCGGTGCGTCCCCAGTGCAGCGCCTCGCGGTGATCGCCGCGGCCGGCGGCGTCGCGGGGGTAGAGCGGCCAGACGCGCTCGCCAGCGGTGCTGTCCTCGAACAGGGGACGGCTCGACACGTGTCGGCGTCGCGGGCGTTGCCTGGGGGAGGAGGAGCGGTGCGCGAGCTCGGCTTGCCACCAGGCCCACACTTCGCGCTCGACGTCGTAGCGGTGCGCTCGATCCGTCAACGCTCCGTCGACCCCGATCGCACGAGCGGCGGCGGTTCGGCGGTCACGCTTGGCCTGGGTCCAGCCGTTGGTGTGCTTGACGATGAGCCGGTGTGTGCGCAGGCGGGAGAGGGCGGTGGCGGCGGTGCGGGTGGTCACTCCCAGCAGGGTGGCTGCGGCGTCGAGAGCGAGGGTCCCTTCTCGGCGCAAGAGCGCGTACGCCTTGCCTGCCAGGTGTCCGAGGCCGGCGCGAGTGAAGAGGTCGTGCCGAGTGTCCGTGAGGTCCGCCTCGAGCGTGGTGAGCAGCATGGCTCGTTCGGTGAAAAGCGGCCCGGGGGGGCGGGGGTTATTAGTGGTTGTGACCGGACTTTGCAGGGAGCCTGTGGAAAAGTGCTCGGAC
Source organism: Rathayibacter sp. AY1F9 (assembly GCF_002932155.1). Taxonomy (NCBI): domain Bacteria; kingdom Bacillati; phylum Actinomycetota; class Actinomycetes; order Micrococcales; family Microbacteriaceae; genus Rathayibacter; species Rathayibacter sp. AY1F9. The sequence goes on from NZ_PSVA01000026.1 coordinate 8,642, forward strand.
AGTCGCCATTCGCTGGCGTTGGATCCGTCCGCGCGGACGACGAGCTGCACGTAGCCGTCCTCGCGCAGCGTCCGCAGGGCGCTTGCCGCGGTGGTGCGGCCCAGGCCGGCCAGGAGGGCCAGGTCGCGGATGGACGCGGCCACGGTGCGCTTGCCGGTGTGCAAGGTGAGGTAGGCCAGGGCGGTGAGGATCGTCTTCTCCGACGTCGCCCGCTCGGTCCTGCCCCACCGGCCCGGGCTCACCCGGAACCGGTCGAGGAGGGCGCTGACGGCGCCGACGAGGCTGTCCAGCTCCGCTAGGTCGCCCGGTTCGCGCTCGGGCGGGAGAACGGCGTGCAGCGCCGCGTACTGGCGGGCCCTCTCCCACTGCCGCGCCAGGCGCTCCGCAGCCTCGTCGCGGGCGCGGGGCCGGCGGTGGCCGCGCCCGGTGTTCTTGGTCCGGTAGTGCTCCATCCCGGGAGCGGTCCGGGCGGCGTGCTCGACGTCGGTGTCAGACCAGCCGGCGTGCGCAGCGGAGAGCAGGCACATGAACGCGGTCCACGAGGGATTCGCGCCGCCGCCGGGCGTGGCCATGTGCGCGGCGCCGGCAGCGCTGAGCGTCCGGTGCGTTTGGTGTGCGGTGGCGGTGGGTACTGGGGGAGTGGCGTCGACGCGCAGCGGCGGCCGGGACTCTTCCAGCGCGACCGTGACGGCATCGATGGCGGCCGCGGTGACGTTCGTATCCAGCAGCTCCTCCGCGCGGCCTCGGAGGACGGTCGAGAAGCTGCCGTCGCGGTGCGGGGAGAGCGGCGGACGGGCGGCGCCGGTGCGCGGGTTGCGGAGCATCCCGTGATCGAGGGTGCGGAAGTTTGCTCGAGCGGCGATCGCCAATCGGGCCACCTGCTCGGCTGGGGCGGCTTCCGCGAGAGCGACCCACAGGTGGCGGCCTCCGGTGCCGGAGGACTGACAGACGATGTGAGCGACCTGGTGGGCGTCGAGGACAGCGGAAAGCGCGTCGCAGTCGTCCGCGGCCTGCTCCATGAGCTCGGCGTCGACGCCGTGGGAGTCTTTGCCGTCGAAGTCGAAGCACAGCAGCCGGAACGCTCCAGCGTCATCGGTGAGGTAGATCGCCCACGGCGCGGCCGGCGCGACGGGGGAGACGGGGAACGCGGCCGGATAGGCGTTCTCGTCCAGGCGCCCGTAGGCGTCCGGGCGCATCGTGCGCACCGCGGCACGGGGGCTCAGCCGGCGCGTCAGCGTCCACGGCGCCGAGAAGAGGTCAACTTCGGCGTTTTGGGCGTGCGCAGACACAGCAATGTGGCTTACGATGAGGTCACTTCTCCTCCCTCGGGTGGGGATGACGAAGGCCCGGCCTGAGAAACCGGTACTTCTGGAACTGCTTCACACCTGTTAGCCCTGGTAAGCGAGGGTGTGAAGCGAGAGCTTCTAGGCCCGTCGCGTGAGCGGCGGGCCTAATGCGTTAAGTCGTGGTGATCGGCAACTCCTCGTTCGGCTCGGTCTCGGAGGTCCACCACACCGGCAGCCCTCGAGAATCGACCTCGATGCTCTCTACCAGGCGTTCGAAGAACACAGCCGACGACACATTGGCGTGACGCGCGAGCTGATCGAAACGGTCCTTCGCCGCGCGCTCGACCTTCCAGCCGGTCGCTACGGCGTCATTGAGCGAGCCGCGAGGTCGCCTGGGAGTAGCCATGCCTGAAAACATACCGCTGTCGCTAGCGATCGCGAGACGCGCTGCCCGGTGTGTCGCCGTCACAGGTCGAGCGAGCGTCGCGCGGCGACCACGAACGACGCGATCGAGTTGGGGTCGACGCGGAGATCTTCGCCCAGATGGATCAGGAGCCCCAACCGGTCGAGCGCTTCGACTTTGAGGCGCACCGCGGACGGCCGCAGGCGAGTAGCGCGCGCCAGCAGCTCCGGCGATGCCGCCGTGTCCGCGAGGAAGCTCAGCACACGGGTCATGTCCGGCTCGACAAGCGTCTGAATAGCTCCAAGCGCATCAGTGCCGTTCCCGGGGCCAAAGGCTTTAGTGCTCATCATCGATGCGCCCCCAAATCTGTCAACGAATATCCGTGCGGGTACTGGGCCGACCCCGTTACGCCTTGAACAAATCGCGGACTTGCGGGACGAGGGGCGCGCGCCGTGAGGCGATTCCGCACGCTCATTGCAGCAGCGGAAAGCGCCGAGACAAAGGCGTTGGTTCGAGGAAGTCCCAGCGCCTGACTCACACGCTTATCGCCAATCCATGTGCTGAGGATCAGCCGCGCGAAGGGGCGGACAGGCGTCGGCATAGTTGAGCGGATGACTCCGACTGTCCAGTCGGTCAACTCTTGCCCCTCACGCGACCAGGCAATCCGATCCTCCTCATAGGAGCGATAGAAGGAGTTTGCGGCATCTACGTCCTCTGGAACATTACTGAGCCCCATTGCGCGGCCAAGATTCGCGTAGAAGTCGATTGTTGCAACTTGCTCCGCCGACGTCAGCTCACGCCACCCATGCTTCTCCATCCACCGCATCGGTACTATTGCAAGACTGAAGAGAACATAGAGGAAATCTTCGCTGGGCGCTTTCACGTGGCGATGAGCCGAGACAAGTAGGTCGATCATTTCGAGCGCGCGATCTGACTGAAGTTCTCCGTCGATGAGTTCGTAGAGAATGAGCGCAGTGTCTACTGAGCGTTTTCTGGGTTCCGACTTGATAGCACCTGAACGGTGAAGCGTCCGAGCGATCGACGGGACAGCGAAGGACCGGTAGTAACTGAGCATCAGACCGATCTGCGCGTCGCGAGGCAGATCGAACATCACGAGCTGACGGTAGGTGTCGGCCCATGCCTCCCGCGGCGCAGCCGCGAGCGCACGGAGCCGTGCGGCGTGCGACGCGTGCATGAAACCACCCCCCGTCTGGCCGCTAACGACCAGTGTTGTACGTGTTCAATGAACCATAATGTGTCCGTGTGGTCAAAACCGGTACGCGCCCTCGTGTCGAGGGTGATGCTCGCTGCGAAGCTTCCGCGACCCCTGACCGCGGAGAGCCTGCTCGCCTACATGGAGGACCTTTGCGGAAGAGACATCGTGTTTCGTGACACGCCTCCCGCTCTCCTGCACGGGGGAGTGGTGAGCTACTGGCAGCGGACAAGTAGCAATAAGAACGTCATGTACATTCCCCACGACACGACGCGTCTACACCGCAAGCACAACCTGCAACATGAATACGGACACGTGCTGATGTGGTTCTTCCTCGATCAACAGGGGGTAACGATTGGAGTCGATCGGGAGGATCTAGCGGAGGCCATCGCAGACGCCCTCGCGAAAATTCAAGCGGCTGACGCGCTGGACCAGTCGATGCAACGCAACATAGGTTTCGGCGGAACGCTATGGTGATGATTCTCGAGTGGGTCATCGTTGCAGCAAGCGCTCTTCCAGTCATCGCCCTAATTGCGACACGAAATGCCTTCAAATATCCTTTGTTGACGATAGGGTGCGTGGGCTTTGCGATACTCCTTGCCCTAAAGAACACGCTTCTCTACACAGTCATCGATCAGGCTGTAGGCGGCCACAACCGGGCCGTTCTGCTAATGCACATGGCTGGACTCGTCGCAACCATCATCTTCGATGACATAATTATTCGTTCCGCCACTTCAACAAAAATCCGGACGCGCTTGCGGTTCACCGTCTACTTGCTTGGTCTGACGGGCGCGTGCCTACAGGTGGCGGTCTTTATGGCCAGCAGCTGGCCTATTACCGATGTCGAGCTTATCTACTATGACCGCGAAACGTCGGCGCTCGCGTTCAAATCGGTGCTTTGGCTTTCTCTCATCACGACAGCAAGTATGGGGCTTGTTGCCTGCCGTAGGAACATCCGTGTTCACTTCGGTTTTCATCGACGGCTGCCTATCTACTTGATCGCCATCGGTTGTTTCGGAGTGCTGCTAGTGACTCTGCTCGTTGCTAGGGGCTGGGTAGATTCGGTCCACATCTCCAAAGGGATGGATCTGGCCCTGTCGCTGGCGGGCGGGGCTTTCCTCGCGGCCGGCTTCAGCTACGCACCGATTACTGACCGGTGGCGGGCTCGTCAGCAGCACCAGCGCGAGCGATACCATCTGGTCAGACTGAGGCCGATCTGGACGGACCTCATGACGCAAATTCCGGCGGCGCGACGCCGGAACGGTGGCCGTGATGATGATGATTACAGCGAGCTGTATGGCTACCTCTCCGAGTGCGAGGACGCCCTATTACTTCATGCGAATCTCTCTGGCGACCAGTACAGAGTGTTAGAAGAAGCCCGCGCCTACGTGCACGAACGACAGGGAGTACCTCATGACTGATTCCGAGTCAGGAGCGGGCACCCCAACGAGCCCCGGTGGGATCACCGTCTCGAAGGAGGAGCTGGCGCAGCGTCTGCGACTCGCAACCGACCGGTACGAAACCATGCACGGGCGTCAGCCGTCCTGGGCCGTGGTGGAGGAACACGTCAAGGCCGCGGGGGTCGACCTCTCTCGCACCAAATGGCACTACATGCTGTCCGGCTCTCACGTCCTCGCAAAGGACATTAGCGTGTTCGAGGCGCTGGGCGATCTGTTTGACGTCCCCTCCACCTTTTTCTATCGGGCCGAAGAAAATGTGCCGCCGCAGCTTCAAGAGGCTATGCCGGCCGTCCTCGACCTTCGGAGAAATCGAGTCCGAAGAGAAATGCGCTCTATCGGGGAGATTTCACCCGAAGCAGAGGCGGCAATGGAACGCATCCTTGCGGAGCTTGAAGCGGAATAAATGTGCTAGGGCGTGTGACTGCTTTTGATCCACGATGTGAAGCCGTCGAGTACTTCATCGAATCGCTCGGTGTCTATCGAGTACATGACCGATACCCCGCGACGTCCACCGGGTGGAAGATGAGTACTCACGCGGACGATACCGGCACTTTCGAGCGTTGAGAGACAGCGCGAGAGCGATGCGTCGGTCATATCGACGGAACGTTTTAAATCTCCGAAGTACATTCCGGTTTCGCCCCACAATGCGCGGATGACTTCGCCGTTTTTCTTCGCCAGAACGGCTTGAGTCAACAGAACCTCCGGTGGCAAGGCAGGCACATCGGGGGTGCCGGGCTCGGAGGTCATCACAACATCATGGCGTATGGGGTCCCCGCCGAGACATCTTCGGGTATCGATGCGCAAGTAAGACTGCACCGGCTGAGTTCCGGATGTCAACTCATGCAATCATGACCCCAAAAAGTGATATCTTCGAGGTGTGGGGGTGGCTGTCGCTCCTGCTCATCTCGCAGGGGGCACAACTTGAGTGCAGTTCACCAGCGGACCGTAAGCGAGCGGTGCGCACGCGCATGGCTGCTTGGGGTGTCCGTTTCGATCGCAGGACTCCTCTCGGCCTGCTCACCACCCGCTGCCCCTCCGACTGCTGAGAACTCGCAAGCTCAGACGCCGGCCGTCTCGACCAGTTCTGATGCCGCCGAGGGTTCGCCGGCGCCGGCCGCATCAGCGACCGAGGCGGCGCCGGTCGACGCCGAGCCGGCTCCGGCTCCGAGTGTCGAGGCCGACACTCTTGCGACCGCCACGGCCGCTGTCACGGCGTTCTGCCGGCCCTCCCTGGATTACGACACGTGGATCGCTGAGCTGTACCCGTTCCTCAGCCAGCAAGCGGCGGTCGCCTACGAAACGGTCGACCCTGCCAACGTGCCCTGCACGACCGTCATTGGTGCCGCGTCGGTCCGGGACGGGGACGGCGCCTTCACGATGCGGATCCGGGTTCCCACGGATGCGGGGGAGTACTCCGTGTACGTCCACCGCACCGTCGAGACCGGTCCGTGGGCTGTCGAGCAGATCACCCCCTTGGCGTCGGAGTAGCCCGGTGGCGAAGGGGGGAATGGGGGTTCTCGCGGCGGTCCTGGCACCGCTTCTCGCGATTGCACTGCTGTTGTGGCTGCTGTTCTTCGGCGCCGCTGAGGATGCGGCCGCAGCATGCCTGCCTGGCGGCGGACCGGTGAACGTGTCCGCGATCCCCGCGGACGCGAAGGTCGGGGCCTACGGGCACGACCAGCTCGTGAACGCTGCGCTGATCGTCAACGCGGGCGCCGCGAAGGGCCTCGGCGCCGATGGGCAGACGCTCGGCGTGCAGACGGCGATCGGGGAGTCCTCTCTGGTGAACATCAACTACGGGGACGGAGCGATCAACCCGGACGGTTCGGTCGCTGACTCGATCGGCCTGTTCCAGCAGCAGTCGAGCTGGGGCACCGTCGAGCAGCGCATGGACCCGACGACCTCGGCGGGCTTCTTCTACGACCGCCTCGTGGCTGTCGAGGGCTGGCAGGCGATGGAGCCGTCCATCGCGATCAACAGGGTGCAGCGCAACGCCGACCCGAACCACTACACGAAGTACCGCGCCGACGCCGTGGCGATCATGACCTACCTCATCGGCCTCGGCAGCAGCACGACCGCGACGACGACGGTGGCACCGGTGAGTGCCCCGTCGACGCCGATCGGCACCGCGCCCGCCTCACCGGCGCCGGTCGGTGGATGCGTCGCCGTGTCCGGCGATGCGCAGGCTCTCGCAGCGAACCTCGTCGTGGCCATGGACGCTGGCAACCTGACCCTTCTCGAGGACCGCTACGCGCAGCAGATCCGCGACATGGCTGCGGGCACCCCCAAGGAGAACTGCGCGATCGATGTCCGCATTCTCCAGATCATCACGATCGCCCTGAACACGTTCGGGAAGATCGGCGTCTCCGACCTCAACCGCCAGTGCACCGGGAGCCTGCTCGGCGCAGGCACCGGTTCCTCCCACTGGATGAACGGCGGCGGGAACGCCGTGGATTTTTACAGCTTCGCCGGCACCGCCACAACCGGCTGCGACCCCAACGCCCTCCAGCTCCTCGACGTCCTCGACCCTCAGGTGCCCCAGGGCTCTCGAGCCGGCCAGATCCAGTGCCGCTCGACCACGTATCAGCACATCACCCAGTTCGGTGACACCCCGAACCACCTGCACTTCGACGTCGCCTACGCCGACGGCCCGCTCACCACCGGATAACCGGACCCTTTCGACGTCGCACCCGCGGCGCCGATCACCCCGCACCACCCAACACAGAAAACGGAGCACACCATGTCTGCCCTGCTCGCAGCAACCACCGACATCCTCACCACCGCGGGCGCGCTCGGCGCGGTCGTGCCGGACCCGGGTCCCGGCGGCATGCCGCCCGGGTTCGAGGCCTTCACCACGGTCATGGGCTGGGCCAAGTGGGTCGGCCTCGGCGTCGCCGTCGTCGGCCTGATCATCCTCGGCGTCACCATGACCGTCTCCGCCCGCCGCGGCGAAGGCGGCGAAATCGGCGGCTGGCTCGGCCGCCTGCTCATCGGCGTGATCATCATCTCCGCCGCCTTCACCGTCGTCGGCTTCCTGATGGGCGCGTAGCGTCCCGGGAAACCACCACGACACCACCAACAGGAAGGCAAGGGACGTCATGAACGACTCCGAACCGCGCAACCCGTTCACCACGAAGGGCTTCATCATCGGAGCAACCGTCGTCGGAGTACTCGCCCTCTCAGGCATCGTGCTCGGCGTGACGTCCCTGGACGCCGGGGGAGGCGGAACCACTACCGCCGACCCCGGCGTCTCCACCCCCAACCCCAGCTCCACCCTCTCGGCGGAGGCCGAAAGCGTTTGTGGGCTCCCCGGCTACGAGGAGACCGGAACGCTTACCGCCGCCCCGACAACTGAGTGGACCATCGTCGGCACGATGGCCGCTCCTGAGTCAGCGGTCGTCGGTCCCGGAATTACCGGCACCGATGGGGTGCGCTCCTGTTACGCCCACACGCCTGAGGGAGCCCTGTTCGCGATTGCCAACGTCTGGGCAATGGGAACTGACGCCCGCCTGTCCTCGTTGGTGACCGCACAGCTCACGGTGCCAGGTGCCGGGCGAGACGCAGCATTGGCCAAAGACACAACCCAGAGCAACACGGGTTTGAGCGCGCAGATCGCCGGGTTCAAGCTGCTGTCCTATTCGGGTACAGATGCGACAGTCGACACTGCTTTCCAGGTAAGCAACGGCTCTCTCCTCAGCTTCGCCTACGCGTTGAAGTGGGTAGAAGGCGACTGGAAGATCGTCCTCACCGATGAAGGCGATCCCACCTTTCGCCCTGTCGCCCTGCAAAGCCTGGGCGGTTATGTGACGTGGAGTGGCGTCTCGTGACCCCCGCACCTACTGGCGAGCCTTGCAGCCCCGCGGACGTCTTCTGCTGGACCGGCGCAGCTATCGGCAACGTCGTCTCGAAGGCGTCGAACGACGCCCTGCAGCAGTTCGTCAACAACATACTGGAGGGCTACGGCAAGGCCATCGCCTCGCTCGGCACCGTCTGGATGAACGTGCCCTCCCCGGTCACGGTCGTGGACCAGGGCGGCGGCGTCAACGGCGGCGGCACACCGCCGCTACCGGAGGCGTTCGAGACGATCCTCGGCTACGTGACGTGGGTCTCCGCGGGCCTGGCCGTCATGTCCCTGATCGTCGCTGGCGTGATGATGGCGAGCCGTCGCCGGCACGGCGACGGCGAAGCTCACATGGGCCGCATCGGCGTCATCCTCCTGGCCGTACTGCTGCTGTCCTCGGCGTCGGCGCTCGTGACCGGGTTCCTGCCGCTGGCGATGCACCTGAACGAGTCCTCCTCGGTCGTCGGCTGGGTGCAGGGGCAGTTGCAGTGGTACACCGGGGGCCTCGCGATCCTCGCGATCCTCGTCGCGGCGGGCCGCATGGTGTGGACGCAGCGCGCTCTGCCGCTGCGCGAGCTGGCTGGGTCCGTCATCACGCTGATCGCTGTGGCCGGCGCGGGCCTGGTCGTCATCCGCCTGGCGACGCAAGCGGGGGATGAGTTCTCGATCTGGATTCTCAACAACTCGACCGACTGCGACGTGTCGCAGCAGGGCGAGAGCAACTGCTTCGGCACCAACGTCTTCGCGATGATCGCACTCACCGCGACCTCCGGAATCGGTCTGATCGGCCTGTTCTTGCTGGGGATGCTCGCGGTGTTCATGACCTACGTGCAGATCGCGCTGATGGTGTTCCGTGGCGCGATGCTCGTCGTCCTGGCCGGGATCTTCCCGCTCGCCGCCTCGTTCACGAACACCGAGATCGGTCGGCAGTGGTTCAAGAAGGCGATGGCCTGGACCCTCGCCTTCATCCTCTACAAGCCCGCCGCGGCGATCGTGTACGCGATCGCCTTCCGGATGACCGGCACCGACCTGTTCAAGTCAGACGGCACGGGGCTCTTCCAGATCGTGACGGGCCTGGCCCTGATGCTGATCGCGCTCGTGGCCCTGCCCGCGCTGATGCGCTTCCTCGTGCCGGCCGTTGCGTCGGTCGGCGGGGGCGGTGCCGCGGGCCTGCTGCTGGGAGCTGCGGCCCTTTCGGCCGCGGGTGACGTCGCGACGGGCGCGATCCGTGCCAGCAACAACGGCGGCGGGGGAGGCGGTGGCGGTGGCGGCAACAGCTCGTCTACGGACGGACCGACCGGCAGCACATCGTCACCGGGCTCTCCCGCGTCATCCCCGGGCGCTGACCCTTCCGGGTCGGCGGCAACGGCGGGTAGCGGCGCGGGTGCGGGTGCGGGAAGTGCCGCGACCAGTGGTGCAGGAGCCGGAGCGTCGAGCGGCGCCGGGGCAGGCGCAGCAGCGGGCGGGGCGGCGGCTGCCGCCGGTCCGATCGGCGCCGGGATTGCCGTCGCGACGAAGGCGGCGGAGGGCGCGAAGCATGCCGCGCAGGCGGTCAAGGCGGGCACCGAAGAGGCGACCGGTAGCAACGAGAACGGGAGCTAACCCATGAGCAACGCAACTGCCACCGATCCGGTGAAGGCCCGCACCTACGGCAACTGGCGAAAGCCGCAGACCGCCGGTCTCGGCGGGCTGGGGCAGCTCGCCACCCTCGTGATGTTCGTGGGCATCGTGTCCTCGATCATCGCGTCCATGTTCTCCGGCCTGGGGCCGGCTCTAGTCGTCGCCGGGATCTTCGGCGGCATCCTCCTGAGCGTCTCGGTCAAGGACAAGCACGGGCAGTCAGCCCTGGGAAGGACGGTGGTCCGCGTGAACTGGTGGCGCACCAAGAGCAAGGGAGCGAACATCTACCGCTCCGGACCCATCGGCCGCGCGAAGTGGGGAACGTTCCAGCTCCCCGGGCTCGCGGCGGCGTCGCAGCTCACGGAGCACGAGGACTCCCACGGCCGCCGGTTCGCGCTGATCAGCACGCCCGCCACGCGCCACTTCACGATCGTGCTCGCGACCGAGCCGGACGGCGCCGCGCTGGTGGATCAGGAGCAGATCAACAACCAGGTCGCGGAGTACGGCATCTGGCTCGCGAACCTCGGAGACGAACCGGGCATCGAGGCCGCGTCGGTCACGGTCGAGACGGCGCCCGACACGGGTACGCGCCTGCGCGGTGAGGTCGAGGGGTCGATGGACCCGGACGCCCCGCTATTTGCTCGAGCGATGCTCTCGGAGGTCGTGGAGACCTACCCGGTGGGCTCCGCAACGATCCGCGCGTACATCGCGCTCACCTTTACCGCGAATGCTCGGATTAATGGGAAGCGCCGCAACGCACAGGAAGTCGCCTCCGACCTCTCCGCCCGCATCCCCGGTTTGACGTCTTCCCTCGCCGCCACCGGGGCCGGCGCAGCCCGCCCGCTCGGCGCGCAGGAAATCTGCGAGGTCATTCGCACCGCCTACGATCCCGACGCGGCCGTGCTGATCGATCAGGCGCGCGCGGAAGGGGAGACGGCCGATCTGTCGTGGACGGATGTCGGCCCTGCCGCCGCAGAGGCGCACTGGGACTCGTACCGGCACGACGGTGCGGTGTCGACGTCGTGGACGATGACGGCGCCCCCGCGTGGCGTGGTTCAGGCGGGCATCCTCGCTCGTCTGCTGGCACCGCACCGGGATATTGCTCGCAAGCGCGTCACACTGCTCTACCGCCCCATCGACCCCGCCCGCGCCGCGGCGCTGGTGGAAGCGGACCTCAACGCGGCGCAGTTCAACTCCTCCGCGTCCACCAAGCCCACGGCGCGCTCCACCCTCTCGACGCGCTCTGCGCAGGCCACGGCCGCGGAAGAAGCCGCCGGAGCCGGACTGATGAACTTCGGCCTCATCGTCACGGCCACGACCATGCAGCGCACACAGGAGCCGGAGGCTCGCGCGGCAGTCGACTCGCTGACCTCGGCCGCCCGGCTGCGGATGCGGCCGGCGTTCGGGTCGCAGGACTCCGCGTTCGCCGCGGCGCTGCCGCTGGGGCTCGTTCTGCCGCGGCATCTGCGCATCCCGAACGAGGTCCGGGAAGCCCTGTGACGATCGCCACCGCATCCGGGACGGCACTGGACGAGTGTCCGGTGCCGTCCCCGGTTAAGCCCCTTTTTCCCGCCTCGATCACTGCCGGAGGTTCCCAGTGAGCATCACCACCAAGCTCTTCTCCCGCCACCGCGACGAGCCCGACCCCGTCGACGTCCCCGCTGCTGTCGACGGGGACGAGCTGCCCACCGGCGCCGTTGACGTCGACCAGGACGCGGAGGCTGTGGACGTCGACGCGATCGACACGGCCGTGCCCACGGGCGCGGTCGGTGCCCCGTCGACGGCGCAGGCCGCGGCGGCGTCGACGGACAGCCGCGCCGGGTCTCGCCGCGCGCGACGGGTGCAGGAAGAGGCCGCGGCCGCACGTGCGGCCGCGTCACCGCTGGCGCGCGAGAAGCCCTCGAAGCGGTCGCGGAAGAAGCGGGCGATTCCGCACCAGGGCGGGAAGCAGAAGATCGAGAAGGAGCCGACGCCTAAGCGCCCGCTGCGGCCGACGTCGACGGGATGGCTCGGCCGCGGGGGAGGGCAGGCCGTGTCGGTCCAGCCCGCCGATGAGTTCCGCGCGACCACCGTGCAGGTGTGCGGGCTGTACCCGTTCTCGGTCGGCACCGGAACACCCATGATCGGCGTCCCGCTCGGGAAGAACCTCGCCACCGGCGCGTCGGTGCTGTGTGACCCGATTTCGTGGTTTCAGCGGGCGCAGCTCATCTCCAACCCCTCGATGTTCGTCCTCGGCAAGCCGGGCCTGGGGAAATCTTCGCTGACCCGCCGCATGGCGACCGGCCTCGCCGGCTACGGGACTCTGCCGCTGGTCCTGGGGGATTTGAAGCCTGACTACGTGGACCTGATTCGCGCGATGGATGGGCAGGTCATTACCCTCGGCCGCGGCCGGGGGTATCTGAACATCCTCGATCCGGGAGAGGCGACGACGGCGGCGCAGCGTCTCCGCGAGGACGCTGACCGGGCGCTCGCGCGCGCGGCGGAGCTCGACGCCCGCGGGGAGGACTCGAAGGAGGAGCGCAAGCACGCGGTGAAGTCGCAGCGCCTCGCATCTCAGGTGCTCGCGGACGCGCACGGCCGCCGGCACACGATGATCGCAGCGCTACTGACGATCCTCCGCTCCGAGCCGCCCTCGGACCGCGAAGAAACGATCATCGACCGGGCGCTGAAGTACCTGGACGAGACGCACGAGGGCATCCCCGTCCTCGCGGACCTCCTGGCCGTGATCCAGGCGGCGCCGGAGGAGATTCGTCAGGTCGCGCTCGACCGCAACGACCTCAACCGGTACAAGGCGATCACGGAGAATCTCGAAGCCTCGCTGATCGGTCTGACGACCGGTGGCCGGCTGGGGGAGATCTTCTCCCGCCAGACCACTACCCCGATGCGGCGGGACCGGCCCGTGGTCTACGACGTGTCCTCGATCGATGACTCTGAGGGCGATCTGCAGGCCAGCATCCTCCTGGCGTGCTGGTCCGCCGGGTTCGGAACCGTCAACGTCGCGTCCGCTCTCGCAGAGGCGGGGTTGGAGCCGCGCCGGCACTACTTCGTCATCCTGGACGAGCTGTGGCGGGCGCTGCGCGCAGGCCGCGGCATGGTCGATCGCGTCGACGCGCTCACCCGCCTCAACCGTGCCCGCGGTGTCGGCCTGGCGATGATCAGCCACACCATGAGCGACCTCCTCGCCCTGGCCTCGCAGGAGGACCAGATGAAAGCCCGCGGGTTCGTGGAGCGCTCCGGCATGGTCATCTGCGGAGGCCTGCCCGGTGCGGAGATGCCGCTCCTGACCTCCGCCGTCCCTCTGTCGAACGCGGAACAGAACATGCTCACGTCCTGGCAGGACCCGCCCGCGTGGGACCCGGTATCCGGACACGAGTCGGAGCCTCCCGGCCGGGGCCGGTTCCTGATCAAGGTGGGCGGCCGGCCCGGCATCCCGATCCGGGTGCAGCTCACCGCCGCCGAGCTGGACGTCAACGACACCAACAAGCTCTGGCACACCACCTCCCGCGCGGGACGGGCGAACGAGCCTCTGGCGACCGATCCGGTGGTCGTGGAGATTCTGCCGTGAACATCCTCACTGAGTCTTTCGCGATCCCCGCGGCGATCGGGGGGACATGCATGTTCGTGGGCTCGGCCGGGAATGTGATCCTTGACGTGATCAACCTCCGCGAAGAGGTCACGAGGGAGCATCTGCTGCACGGGGCATCCGCGCTGCTGCTGGCCGCCGCGTCAGGCTGGATGGCTTTCGCCGCCTGGATGGTGATCACCGGATGACCTGTCCCTCAACGGTCGTCTACGACGGTTACCTCTGGGGCTGCTCGATGACGACGATGCGCCCGCACAGGGACCACATGACGGACCTTCCGTGCGAGTACGCCGACAACGGCCAGGCCGTCCTCACCTGGGGTACTAGCTGGCAGGCGGCACCCGCCGACACGACGCCCCGCTATGACGGGCCGATCTATGAATGCTGCGAGCCGCGCCGGTTTCTGCCTGCGCCCGTTCCGCTGGCGGAGCTGGTGACGTCGTGACCATGCCCCGCACCATCGCCGCTCTCCTGCGGGGGCCGCTCGGTCAGGTCGGCGCGATCGCCGGGCTCCTGGCCGTCGCGGTCCTCGTGGCCACCGCCGCCTCGTTCGCGTTCACCGCGGCCGTGGAGCACGCGATCCCCGCTCGCGCCCCTCTCACTACAGCACCGACCGAAGGAGTCACGCCATGAGCCCGTCGAACAATCGCAAGCGCGAGCCGGGGCGATCCGGCACCCCGTGGTGGACATACCCGGTGGCGGTGGTGTTCGTGGGAGCGATCGCTCTCTTCGTTGCCGTCCGGTACGGGTCCGAGAAGGACGGCGTGAATCCCGATATCGGGACGTTGGAGCCGCTGGGCGTCATCGTGGGCCTGTTTGACGGAACGGTGGTGTGGCCGCCCACCGCAATACTGATCTGCGCAGTGGTGGGCGCCGTGGTGGCCCTGTTCGGGACGCTGTTCCTGTGGGCACGCCTGTCGGGCCGGAAGGAGCGCCGGGCGCGAGCTGTCGCCAACCGTGCCGCTAGTCACATGGCCACGGAGGGCGACCTGGAGCACCTGCGGGTGAAGGAGGCGACCGCGAAATCTCGACGGTTGGGCGTGAAGAACAGCCCCGGCATCCCATTGGGGACGATCGCTCCGGCGAACAGGAAGCAGGTGTTCGCGTCGTTCGAGGACATGACCACCCTCATCGCGGGTCCTCGCGTGGGGAAGTCGACCAGCTTCGTCATCCCCGCGGTGATGGCAGCTCCTGGCGCGATGGTGACCACCTCGAACAAGCGCGACGTGCTCGATGCGACTCGCGACGTGCGGGCCGCGTTCGGTCAGGTGTGGGTGTTCGATCCTCAGCGCGTCGCGCGGGAGGAACCGACCTGGTGGTGGAATCCGCTCACCTACGTGACGGATGACACTCGGGCGGCGAAGCTCGCCGGCTACTTCGCGGCCGGCAGCCGCAAGGCCGGCTCGTCCGGTGGCGACAACGCGCACTTCGAGGCCAACGGGAAGCTGCTGCTGGCGAGCTTCCTGCTCGCCGCGGCCGTCTCGGGCCGGCCAATCCGGGACGTGTACACGTGGACCACGGAGCCCACCAACGAGGAGACGGTGCGCATTCTCCGCAAGGGCGGCTACCCGTTGCAGGCGGACGGGCTGCTGGGCCTGTTGCAGTCGGACCCCAAGCCGCGCAGCGGCTACTTCGTCACCGCGCAGGAGATGGCGTCGAGCTTGCAGAACACGTTCGTGTCCGACTGGATCAATCCTCGAGAAAATGAGACGCGACCGGAATTCAAGGCCGCCGATTTCGTGCGTGGCCGGAACACCCTCTACAGCCTCTCCAAGGAAGGAGCTGGCACCGCCGGCCCCCTGGTCACCGCGCTCACCGCGGCGACGCTGGAAGCGGCGACGGACCTCGCGGACGTGTCCGCGGGCGGGCGGATGCAGACTCCGTTGGTCGCGATCCTGGACGAGGCCGCGAACGTGTGCCGGTGGCCGGACCTGCCCGACCTGTACTCGCACTTCGGGTCCCGGGGCATTCCGATCATGTCGGTGTTCCAGTCCTACTCGCAGGGCGTGGCCGTGTTCGGGAAGGAAGGCATGGAGAAGCTGCGCAGCGCGTCGAACGTGTTCATCTATGCCGGCGGTGTCCGGGAGAACGACTTCTTGAAGAACCTCTCTGAGCTGGTCGGCACCTATGACCGGGAGGCGTCCACGGAGAGCTTCAACAAGGGCGTGCGGTCCACGTCGACGTCGTTGAAGCGTGAGCCAATCCTGGAAGTGGACGAGCTGGCGAACCTGCCTCGCGGCTACGCGGTCATGCTCTCTTCCGGCGCGCGCGCGGCGATGCTGCGCACGATCCCGTGGTTCAGGGGACCGAAGAAGCAAGTTGCCGCGATCAAGGCCTCTATCGCCGCGCACGACCCCTCCAAGCAGCCTGCCGTGGTCGAGGAAACCGCCCCGGCTGCGGCGGCCGGCCCCACGGCAACCGAGCCCACCGTGGAGGACACCGCAACCGCCGTGGTCGAGGACTCGACGGTCACGGCCGCGGGCGAGGACACGTCGGCCGCGGCCGACAGCGAGAACGTCGCTCCGGCAACCGCGGCGGCGGCGGGCGCTCCGGCCGCGGAGGGCGCAGCGCTGCGGGACCTTCTGCGGACGAAGGACGCGGACACGGCGAAGGACCGCGCTGATGCCCCTGCCTGACCCGTTCGATGAGGAAGACCCGTTCGCCGGAGGCGAGACGCCCTCGACCACCGAACCGGACCCGGCACCCACTGAACCGGCGCCGACCGTCGCCGCTCCGGTGCCGACGACGAGCGACGTGTCGGCACCGGCAGAGGAGCCGGGGGCGGAGCGGGTGTACGGATCGGTGGATGAGTGGCTGCGGAAGTACTGGCGGTTCTCCTACCGCCGCCGCGTGTCCGCGAAAGGTCCCGCTACCGGACGGTGGAAAGCCGAGTGGTGGAACAGTGACGAGGCCGTGCAGCGGTTGGAGACGTTGTGGCTGAGTTGGGAGGACGCACGCCGGGAACCCGGTCTGCCGTTGAGCGCCTGGTGGCTGAACCACGCTGGCCCGCACATGGCCGTGCTGCTGTCTCACGATGGGCCGTTCGCCGGGTCCACGGACGAGAACGAGCCTGGCGAAGCACTGCCGTACAGCCGGCCGCCGGATCACCTGTTCCCGCCGGACCGACAACCCGACTGACCCGGGGCAAAATGAGAGGGAGGGCAGCGCATGATGCGCTGCCCTCCCTCTCGTATGTGCAGCCGCCTATCGGGGCTGTGGACGCTGCTTCGCCGCCTACCGCCACCGGCTTACCGCTGTTCTCTCCGCACAACCGACGAGCTGGACAACTTGAACCGGAGTGAGGGTGCGCCCTACGCGTCGTCTTCTCCTGCTGGTCGCGCTCGGCGCTAGGCTCCGAGGCATGGAAGCAGCCCGTCATTTCCGAGTACTGGCCTCAGCGGTAGGAGTGGCAGTGGCGCTGTTCTTGTCTGGCTGCGCTACCGCCGAGGATCCCATTGCAAGCTCTGCTTCCGCGACCGCGAGTCCTACTCGGTCTGCGACTCTGACTCCGACACCAACACCAACGCCGACGCCGACGCATGTGCTGACCGAGTCGATGGTCGGCGGCTTTATCTATCAGTTCAAGTGCTCGGGTGCGTCGACGATCTTCAATTCGCTTGAGGAGGTTTGGGCCGCTGGGACAGAGTTTTCATACTGTGAGACTATTCGCGTGAGCGGCGTAGCGCCGTCCGAGGCACAAAAGAGCATCTTCACATATGACTTCGATAATGCGGCATACGACAAGCTTTTAAAGGATTACTACAAATACTGCACCTCTTCGACACTCGGATCGACTGATCCGGCCGCTTTGAGCAAAAGCGAGTACGCTAATCGGCTTATTGCAGTGAAACTTTGCCCCAATAATCCAGGAGCTGCTCCGTACGCGCAGATTGTTGCCGGCGAAGAGCAGGCCGAGAGAGACGCAGCCTCGGCGGCGGCTGATGATGCTCGCTTGCGAGCCGAAGGAAGGCGAGTCGGAGACGGCACGTACCGGGTGGGGGAACCTGTGCTTCCAGGGACTTATGTGAGCGAGGGAAGCATTAGCAACTGCTATTGGGAGCTCCTCGACAGCGCCGGAAATATCATTGACAACAACTTCGTGTCTTCAGCGCTTCGCCTGGAAGTGGTCGTAGTAAGTGACGCCTATTCCTTCAGCTCCAATGGATGCGGCACATGGGATTTACAAGAATAGTGAACTAAAAGCAGTTCAATAGAAGTAGGGCGCCGCCATGGTGCATGTGGCGTGCTCGAACAAGCAGAATTGCCTATGGACACTCACCAAAATCGCCACGGCGAGACATGGTATCCCGTCGAGATTTGACCCCCGAATGAGGATTTGATCCAGGATGCAGATGTGCCTACAGTGCGAGGAACTCATGACTGTGAGCACTCGAAATTAGGGGATTTCCATGCACGCACGACGTAAAGCCGCTTCACTACTCGGAGTGGCCCTCTTCCTGGCGACAAGCCTGATCGCATCAGGGCCTGCGCAAGCCGAGACAAGCGCCACCACTAGCACGCTCTCGCCCGAAGTACTACATGACACGAAGATCGGTGATTCTCTGATCTTTTCCGACCCGGCCGCGACACCTGCTCAAGCGACGCCCTCATCCTCGGGGCAAACGTCACTGCGCGCTGCGTCCTTCACCATCACCTGCACGGTCGACGCGCAGAACCCGCACATCTCCGAAGGCGCCCGCAAGAAGGGCCAAATCTATGTGATCTACAAGACCAACGTGAAGTGCACCGGCACCGGCTCCTACCCCCCTACGGCCTCAGTCAGAGTGAGAAGTGGCCTGATGTGGGACAGCGCTTCCTACAACGGAGACACCAGCAACGGTGTGAACTGGCAGCAGGTAAAATCGAACGACGAACCGCGCACCGTCAAGGTGAATGGCTCCGGAAACGTCTTCTACACGCCTGCAGCCGATAAAGCCGGCTCCACCTTGACGGGCCACTATCAGGGTTCATCGACCATCGAGATCATTACCCCCACAGGTCAGAAAACTGGATCCGACATATCGTCTCCTGTTTTTTGCAAGCCGACGACTCAGACGGCAGTCTGCTCTTAGCCGATCCGCTCCATAACAACTTCCGGGGGCGGCGTCAACCAGATCAACGTGACGCCGCCCCCATCCTCATCAAAGCGAGCCGCAACCGAAAATCCGCCGTCTGACGCATTTTTCTTTGCCCACTCTAAAGCCTCTGAAGCCGATCCTCCATCGAGATTGAAGGCGCTGATGCGCCGCCCCGGATTTACAATCATAATCCGGTAACCACTTGCTGTCATTTCCGTCGAAGAATCTCTTTCATCTACTGAATAAACATTCATTTTAGATAAACTGTTTCCAATCGCTAATAGCAAGATATTTGGGCGTGCGCTTCAAGATGCCTTGCGGCATATCGGTGTTAGTAGTATCAGCCCGAATGGTAGCAACCTCATCAGCTGGGACCACGCGGGTTTCGTTCATCAGACCGGCGAAGTATTAGAAGACCTTTCCTTCTGACGTGTCGGGCTGCGTACAGCTCCTAGAGACTCTGCTCCGGTGTCTGCCGGGAGCGGTTTGCCGTGCGACTCGGAGTGGTCTGCGGGACGTTCACCTTGTGCGCTCCGGGCGTCGCGGGAACCGCTTCGGACACGGGCTTGCCCTGTGCGATCGTCGCGCGCATGCGCACGTCGATGGCCTCTTGCGGGATGCCGTGGGCTTTGAGTTCAGCGGCCATTGCGGTGCGGTGCTCGGCGCTGTCGTACGCTGCGGCGCCGTGGTTGCGCTCAGCGCTCGCGCGTCCCTGATCGGACGCGGCGGACGTCTCAGCGGCGCTCCTAGCGGCCGGCGCGGCCATAGCCGGCTCTGCGGTCGGGGTGGGGGCTTCGTCGCGGTAGAGCTGCGCCTGGGAGCGGGCATCGGTAGCCAGCTCTCGCAGCTCGTCGGGCGTGTGAGTGCTGGTGCCGCCCTGCTCGGCGGTCACGTCGTACTCGCGCGCCTGCAACTCCAACGCCGCCGCCTGATCGATGCGGAACTGATCAGGCGTCGGAGCATCGGTGACGGTGGGTGCATCGTCGGCGCGGGCGAGCGAGTTGTCTGCTCGATCATCCAGCCGGTTTGCTTCGCGCACTGCGTCAACCGCGTCCACGAACTCCACCGCAGCGGAGCCCCGCTCGCTCGTGGACAGGTTCTCCGACGCCGCCTGCTCCCGGTTCAGCTCCGCACGCGCCAGAGCCGCACGAACGTCTTCCGGGGCGGCTCCGGGACTGTTCACGTCGACGCCGTACCGCTCCTGCACTTCTCGAGCGATCGTCTCCGACGCGGCCTCGGCGCGCGGGTCGAAGTCCTTCCACTGCTGAGCCGTCTCGTGCATGCGCGCGATCTGGTCGACGTTCGCGCGGTCCCAGAACTCGGGACGCTCGACCAGTGCGAGCCGGTTCGCGGCGACGTCCCGCTCCCCCTCGAACCGGAGCTGCAACCCGCGCTGCTCTTGCTCGCTGCGCCGCTGCGCTTCGCGGGCCATTTCCTCGCGGGCGCGGGCGAACTTGTCCGCCATCTGCGCGGCGACCGCGATCGCCACCCGGAGCGCCTGCCCGGTGTCGTTCATTACCTCGTCGTGTTCCTCGGCCATGAGAGCCCCTTCCCCTACCTCTCCAACTCGTCGCGCTGCTGCGCGGGAGTGTTCGACAATCCCGGACCTGTCGTCGTGGTCGGCACGACCACCGGCCCGCTCGTGCGCGGCGGCAACGTCGTCGGCACCGGCGACCCGACACCGGAGCGGCCCGCGGCCAGCGCGGCGCGCTCCGCGGTCGCACGCTGCTCCGGCGACAACGAGGCCAACACGTTCGTGTGCTCCTGCGCCGTGTAAGCGTCACGAACCTTCGTCAACCGCTCACGCAGCGCCGCGGACAACTCCGCTGCGCGTCGCGCGTCGCCGGCGGCCTGCGCGGCACGGCGAATCGAGTTCGTCGTCGTCGCGAGCTGCCGGAACAGCAGCGCCTCCGCGGTCGCGTTCCTCCCCTTGGACACCTGCGCGAGGATCAGCGCTGTGGTGTTGCTCATCGACGGCATCGCCACCGGACGCGGCCGGCTCTCGGACGGCCGCAACTGCGCCGACCGGGCGAGCGTGCGCGCAGCATCCGCGAGCGGCCCGGGCGTCGTCTCCAACCGCTTTGACCATGCCGCGTAGGCGCCGGCCGTCTCGCGGGCGACGTGCGCCCACGCCGCGTGATCTTCCGGCGGAATCGTCTTGATGTACTCGTGCAGCCGCGTCATATCGCGTGCGTACAGGTCGAAGAACTGCGGGTTCATCTCGGCCTCTTCCCGGCCCGGATTTACCGGCCGGTACTGCCACGGGTTCTTGCTCGACGCGCGCCACTCTGCGACCGCTTCGGTCGCGGATTCCGGGCGGTCCGGCCAGCCCTTCCGAAGCTCGGGGAGCGACAGGTCACGGGCGAGCCGGAGGCCGCCGTGCCACACCGGCTGCTCACCCTTCGCGGGGCGCAGCGCCACCGAGTAACCGGTCACCACATCGTCTCGCCCGGCGGCGAAGCGGGGACGGATGAGCACACCTTCTCGCTTCATCCGGCGCACGAACTCACCCTCATCCACCGACGCTGTAGCCGCGGCCCGCACCGCCCTCTCCAACCGCTTCGCATCGACCTCGACCGCACCGCGCCGCCGCGCCGCCTCGCGCGCCGGCCGGCGCTCTTCGCGCTGCAACAACTCCGGCTGCTGCGCCGCGATCATCGGCGCCAGCTTGTGCTCGTGTTCCAGCTCACGAACCACCTTCATGGCCCGGTGGAAGTCGTTATGCGTCGACGCTTTGGTTCCGTCCTCACGCACCAGAGACACCGCCAGGTGGATGTGATCGTTGCCGTTCGAGGACACGCCGTGACGCACCGCGACCCACCGGCACGCGGCCTTCCCGCTGGCCTCCGTGAAACCCATCCGGTCCACGAAATCCTGCGCGATCTGCCCCCACTTCTCGTCGGTGAGCTGACCCTCCTCCGCCGCAAGAGACAGGGAGCAATGCCACACGTTCGCCTCCTCGCGAACCTTCACCACCTCGCCCGTCTCCGGGTCACGCTTGGACACCTGGCGCAGCACGTCGACCTCGAAATGCTTGCGCGGCTCATCGATGCTCTCAGCGATCGCCAGAGCGGTCGCGCGGTCCAACTCGTCGTACCCGTACAGCGCCATGATCGCCGCATCCCCCGCGACCAGGTGCGGCTCCGTGTGCTCGTTCGCAAACCCGCGTCCCGCGAGGTACGACATCAGCCCACTCATCTGCGCGCCACGGGTCACCTTCGCGATCACGTGCGGTTCACCACCGACAGCGCCTCGGACACCAGACCCGCCACCCGCCGGTACTCCGCCGTGACCTCCACGGCCTCCGCAACGTAGCGGCCCTCCGCGTTCGCGAACCGGGCAATCTGGTTGACGTTGTTCGACGCGTTGGCCATCTCGCGCTGCAACTTGAACAGCATCGCGACAGCCTCTTTCCGCTCCTTCGCAGTTACCACCTTCGCGTCCATCGCGGACTCGAACAACAGCCGCGCCACCGTCACATCTCGGACCTCCGCCCGGGCACGCAACTGTGCATCCTCCTCGGCCGTGACCTTCACCACGTATCGCTTCTCCCGCCGGCCCTCCGGCACGTTCGGACGGCGCTTACGCCCGAAGATCGGCCGCTTCTCCTCCGACTCGGACACGAGAACCACCATCCCTTCAAGGCCCAGCGCAGCGAACCCGCCAACCGGCGGGGACCATACGACCAGTATGCCCCGGTCCTCCACGCAGCGGAAGGGACGCGTGCGACATGGGGCACCCATGTCTATTGCTTGCTGACTCTGAAACTTCACGAACCGGACCGCGAAGCGGTAGGCCGGGTCCCGATCCGCGAAGCAGGATCGAGGACTGGCAGACGACG
This sequence comes from Rathayibacter sp. AY1F9, assembly GCF_002932155.1. Classification (NCBI taxonomy): domain Bacteria; kingdom Bacillati; phylum Actinomycetota; class Actinomycetes; order Micrococcales; family Microbacteriaceae; genus Rathayibacter; species Rathayibacter sp. AY1F9. Next base: position 30,967 of record NZ_PSVA01000026.1, read on the forward strand.
GCGGCGCCCGTTAATCTGACGGTATGCCTGAGAAGACGATCGATCCCGAATCCGCCGCCACATCAGCCCGAGCCCTCCTCGAGAGATCCGTCGAGGATCGTGTAGCTGCCGTGCGGACTCTCGTCGCCGCGATCAACGACGTCGATACCGCTGATGCCGCCGCCCGAGACGCACGCGACGCTCACTCGAAAGCATGGGACGCCGCCCTCGCTTCGGGATGGAGCGACAAAGACCTCCGCGCCACAGGAGCCCGCGCACCCGGCCCCGCTCGCGTCCGCAAGTCCCGACCGCGAGCGACGACACCGCGCCAGGAATCTCCCCAGACAGAGCAGCCGAACACGGGATCCTCCGGGGACTCCCACCACGAGCCGCAGGAGTGACCCTGCCCCGCCACGCCGCATCCTTTCGGGAGAGGATCGCGCCCGAAGCGCTGGTCCTCCTAGAGGAGCTGAACCTCTACTACCCACCTCGCTTCCGCGAGGGCATCCCCTTCACCGGAACTGCAAACCGTCGACGTCAAGACGCGGTGTTCGTCGACCGCATGCACGATCCGCAGCTCGACCTCCACCCGGACACCGCCGACCGCGCAGCGAACAGCAGCGCCGGGTATCGCGGCGACCGTCGACCCGCCTGGCTTATCGACGCAATAGTCGCCTCCTCCTACGACCCCGAGCGACGCGAAAGAGTGTGGGCCGACGTGCGTAACATGCGCGCCTACACCGATGACTTCGGACCGGTTCTCCGAGATGAACAACGACGACAGATCGACGCCACCTACCGCAAGCAACACCGCATCGATGATCTGGCCTGGACGCCCGTTCGACTCCTCGCCCTCAGCAGCGCCGCCGTCATCCTCACAGTCCTCGCGTGGACCGTCTTCTCTACCTTCACGATCTTTCCGCCACACCCATACGCCGTCAGAATCCTGACGCTCTTTGCAGTAGCCGTGTTCGTGATCGCAGCGCCCGTCTACTTCTACCTCGCCGGGCGACGCCGTGACTACCGCAAGTGGTACTACAGCAGTGACAGTCGCTACGAAACGTCCACCGATGACGAGGACGAGCACGACGGTTCGAGCGCCGCAGCGTGACAACGCACGTCACGTCCGGCCGTCCCTCCGACCGCTCCACTCTGGCCTTCGTGACGAGGGCGTCAAGAGCGCTCCGCGTCCCCTTCGGGGATGCCCCAGAGGGGCACTCCTGACACCCTCCTCCCTCCGGCCGACGCTCTGCTTATCGGAGGGAAGGCCTCACCCTGGGGCACCACTAGCACCCCGGCGAACGGCGCAGCGGGGAGCCGGCCTCGGTCGGCATGCCGACGCATGACGGCCGCCGTATGCGGAAGTAGTCTCTGTCGCATGAGCGCCGCGCAACCGCTGTCAACATCCACCGTCACCCTCGCGATGGACTACGGACAATTCACCATCACCAGTGGCATGCCTGACTCCGACGAACTCGCGCTCCTGGAAGATGCACTGACCACACCGCCCTCGGCCGGCGACGGCCAAACCGTGCTCGTCACATCCCCGCACCAGAACAACTTCCAGACGGCGATCGCCATCGAGCGGTGGGCCACTCGACCCCAGTCCGACACCGACGACTGGGAACAGATATCCGTCGAAACGATCACCCTCACCGCACCAACCGTGCGACTCGACAGTCCCACGATGACCGGTACAACTTTCGAGCTGGCGAAAGGAAGCTACTGGGTCGAAATCAGCGGACGCGGCTTCGTCAACTACGGCTGGCCAGGCTCCACCACACCAGGAGACATATGGCGTCTACGATTCTGGCCCAACACCGGCCCCACCGACCGCACACGCAAACTCTGGGACATGCCCGGCTTCGGTATCCCAACCTCTTCACTGCCGAAGAAATGGGCGGCCATTACGGCCGCAGCGAACGACCCGACAACCTATCCCCCGACTCCCGCGACCGCGCAGCCACTCGATACACCGCCGACCGGCGGACAGTGACGTCACGCCTGAACACTCGGTGCGTGCTCAGCCCCGAGAGCGCAGCTCCGCGGCACGTACGGCCAGCTCCTCGCGGGGCTGATGGGCAGCTCACAGATCACGGCGTGTCGCTGCTCGGGCTCGCTACGGTCAACCCATGACGACTCTTGGCCAGTACTCGCTCCTCAACCTTCTCACCCTGCAACTAGCAGCCAACCCTGCCGCGGCAGTGACTCCAGACGAAGTGCTCGGTGCGATGGAGGAGCGCCGACTCTTCTCGCTGCTGCGGGACACCGCCGAGAGGGTGGGCGCCGATCCGTCCCTCATCGCGTCGCTCGCCACTGCTGAGGAGGACGTGGCCGACTACCTCTCCTCGTGGGCGAACGTCGCTGACCTCCTGCGGAAGTACTCGGGCGACCTGACCGACGACAGCTCGCAGGGGTGGCTCGTTTTGGGGTTCGCTATCAACGACATCGTGCAAGATCGTGGCCGCGACGTCGACGCGACTTGGGACCGTTCGTAGCAGTCCTGCCGCGAGGCCTGGTGCTCGTGCCGCTCACCTTCAACCAGCGACGGAGCTAGTAGTCGTATCCCGCATGGGTGGCGATGCCCAGTCCCGGCGGCGCCGCCACCCTGCCCGCCAACCTGAGGTACACCCCAACCGGACGTCAGACGTCATGGTTGAGGCGCGTCCGAATAGGGTCGCTTTGAGGCTTGTCTGACACTTACCCTCGCGGCTCTTAGACTTCAACTGGACAAAGTAGGGGTCGGAGGGCGACGTGTCGGGTCAGCGAGTCGGGTACGTGCGGGTGAGCACACTGGATCAGAGCACCGTGCGTCAGCTCGATGGCGTGACGCTGGATCGGGTGTTCGAGGACAAGGCGTCCGGCAAGGACGTGAACCGTCCGCAGCTCGAAGAGATGATTAGGTTCGTCCGCGACGGGGACACGGTGCTTGTGCATTCGATGGACCGGCTCGCGCGGAACCTTGAAGACCTCCGCCGGCTGGTGCGGCGCCTGACAGACAAGCGGGTCCGGGTCGAGTTCGTGAAGGAGCAGCTCACCTTCACCGGCGAGGACAGCGCGATGGCGAACCTACTGTTGAACATGATGGGCGCGTTCGCGGAATTCGAACGCGAACTCATCCGGGAGCGCCAACGCGAGGGCATCGCCCTCGCCAAGCAGCGCGGCGTCTACCGAGGCCGCGCGCGCTCGCTTACCCCCGCGCAGGTCGCGGAGCTGCGCGAGCGGGCTGGTGCCGGCGTGCCGAAGACGACGCTGGCAAAGAAATATGGCATCAGCCGAGAGACGGTGTACGCCTACCTCCGCGCCTCGACATCGGCGCTGCAAGCGCCTGAAGAGTGACGGTGCGCTGACATGGTGAGCACTGTCAGAGTCGCTCGTGGCGCGGGAGGAAGCGGATGACAACACAGGTATTCCCCGGCGAGATCGGGTCGATGCCGGAATTGGGTTCGTCCGCGATCGCGACATTCCGGCCCGCAACAGAGCTTCCGGCTCCGGTGCGGTTTGTCGCCGGCTTCGATCCCTTCGTTCAGTTCCTGCAACGCCATGGCGTGGACCCAGAGAGCCTTGCTGGTGACGTGTCGGGAGTGTGGCTCTTCCTGGCCAAGCATCCGACCGTCTTGACGACGCCAGAGGTTGCCGACGCCGCAGCCCGGTTCGTCGGGAACGTGATCGCGGTGGTGCATCCCGCAGCGACCTGGCGAGTGACCAACGAGCCGGAAGTCGGGACGAACGTCCGCTCCATTCCGGTCGCGACCCTCGTGCGAACCATGGTGCAGCGTCCCGAGCAGCGGGAGCCGTTCCTCGAGATGCTGTCCACCTGGGATCAAGAAGACCTCGACGACCGCGAAATCACTGCGCTCGCTCACGATGTCGCTCCACCGCCGTTCACGGTTCCACCGGTTCCGTTCCAGCGCGCCGCCTTCCCTCCCATCGAGTTCCGCGACGACAACGGCCACGTCATTGAATACGGGCAGCGCTGGCCCGACCACCACCCACCTGACGATGCGTACTCCCGCGTCTCCCACCCAGAACGCTTCGCGCCCCTGCGCCGTGACGTCGACGCCCTGGCCGACTACCTCCACCGCTGGTACTCCGTTGACGTCCGCCACCTCGACCACGACGGGACGCATCAGATCCGGTTGCAGCCTCGTGCCGGAGCCCCGATCACCGTCACCGCAACCGACGAATCAGTCCAAGTGGAAGCAGGCGTCTTTTTCCGCGCCACCCTGCCGAACTGCTCCTGCGATGCCTGCGACGAATCAGCAGAAACCGCCGCCGACCGCCTCGAAGAGGCCGTCCTGTCCATCGCCGCGGGTGGCTTCCGCGAGACGTACCCCCTCGGAAGTCGCCGCTGGCTGCACACCCAGCTCCACGCCGTTGACGGCAGCGGCTACACCGGTAGCAGCGGCGCCCCCGACACAGACCTCACCACCGACGACCTCGAACACGCCACCACGACCCTGCGCCAACTCGACAGCGGCTGGTGGCCCGCCTGGCCCCTCCGCACCCCCAACTCGCCAGACCGAACAGGCGACGACGAAACGACGAACGAGCGAACCTGACTAGCGGCTCCAACGGCTTCGTTAGACGACCCGCCGCCTGGCTCCCCACCGGACGGGTCGCCACCACCACCCGTCCTCTGAACCCACGTCCCGCCTACGAATCGCATGGCTAGCCTGGCTGAGTGGACTTCATCGGGTTGGCACCCAAGCACTTTGACGCTGCGCTCGGTGCGGTACTGACCGCAGCCATGCAGACGCAGGGCTGGAGCGCGCAGAAGGTTGCCGTGTTCGCACGGCTGCGACCGCGCGCCGTGCGGCGCATCCTGGCCGGCAAGACCTCGGCCGGTACGGTTCAGCTGCATCGCCTCCTGCGGGTCCTGCAACTCGACTATGCCGCCACAATGCGTGCCGCCTACATCGAGGCGGAGGTCGCTCAGCTCGCTGCGGACACCGAGGCGGCCGAGCAACGCGAACGCACCCGGGACGTGCCTAGATGATGACCGGCAACGACCTCGCCGTCCTCCTCAACCCGTTCGTCATCCTCGGCGCGGTCGTCATCGTTGCGGCGATCCTCGGCGGGCCGTGGCTGCGCGACCGGTACATCTTCCGCGAACTCAACCGCGACACCGGCGTCACCCGACAACAACCCACCGCCCTTTTCACACCAGGACGGGCCGGCAATCCGCCGCTGGTGTACTTCCTGGAACTGCACTACGCCGAACGCCTCGACACAGTGCTGATGCTGCACCGCGTCGGCGCCATCGCCAGCCTCCACGACGGCTCCATGACCATGCACGACCGCGCCGGACGCCTCCTCACCCACCTGAGCGCGCTCGACGTCGCCTACTACCGCCGCCTCAACGACACAGCCCCGCAACCACCCAACCTGGAATAGACAAGCCAGCCCGGCGCTCGGCCTCCCCTGCCCGTTTCACGCCCCCTCAGCGGAATCACCACCGGACAGGTCTAACTTGACGGCCCGCCCTCGCTACGCCGCGGCGGCGCACGCAACTCGTGGGTGACCGGTTGACGATCCCCATATGGGACGCCGTTCTACCTTGCGTTGCGCAACCGCAGACGATCGACGGTGACGCCGACCGCGACGGTGACTGCGGCGGCGACCAAGCCCCATCCGAGCCCGAGCGTGTATGTTCCCCTGCTCGGGTCAGCCCAGTTCTCGATCTCCGGGCGTCTGGCGAAAGCAGCAGCGTTGAGCTGGGTTGCCACGAAGGCGACAACAAGAGTCACCAGCGCAAACACCACCAGCGAAGCCAGAACCCACATCAGGAGCTGCCGACGTCGACTCCGCGCGTTCCCCGGAACAGTCATGTGCTGAGCGTACGAACTGGACCGCCGTGGCGCACTAGCCGCGGTGCAAAACGTCAACGATCAACCGGTCATCCTCCGTCTCTCGACGAAGGAGCAGGGCGTCCGGTGGTCGATCCCGATACGGGACGCGCGCCAGCACTGTGATACCTCGCGCCACGGTGACCGAACGACGTCGGAACCGACGAGGATCCGAGGCGTGAAGAACAGCAGTGACGGTGAGCACTACCTCCTCCTCAGGACAGCCCTCTGGGCAGACGCCACCGACGTCGTTGGAATCTATGGCAGCGAGCAGCGCGCTCGGGAAGCAGCAGGTTCCTCTACGGGACCCGATCAGTGGACGCTCGAGGAGTGGAGAGGAGACGTGCGCCGCAGCAGTCTCCAGCTCCAGGCCGCTACGCGCTCACGCTGACGCAATGGAGTTGCACGGCTACAGTCACGAAGGAGGGTCGCGATGCGGCGACCGCTGGGGAGGTCGCTGTGGGCGAATCGAATGATGGCCGCTTCAAGAAGCTGCCCGATCGGATCGAGCCGGCTCAGCAGACCGTGAGCGTCCCGGCCAGCGAAGACGACTCCACGACGCCACCGCAACCGCCGGCCGGCGTTCCTGACCTCGTGATCGCGACTCGCGTGGCGGACGCCGCCACGATGACCGGCCTTCTCCGCCGTACGGCGGGGCGCGTTGCACTGACGGTCGTCGTCGTCGCGGCCGGCCTCGTCACCGTCCTCGCCGCGCTCAACCTGCGCCTGTAACCAGACCGATCAGCCGTGAGCGAGGACGGCGCGTCCGACAGCGGCGCCTCTCGACTCGCCCACCGAACATTCCGGGGATCCCATGCTCAGAGCACTTTCGTCCACTTCCATGTTCTGGATCGGTGTCGCCGGGATTCTCCTGGGCATCGTCTTCGGCACGATCGTGCCGTTCTGGATCGCCCCCTACCAAGCCAACGGATCACCCACCGTCGAACAGATCATCAGCACCATCCCGGTCCTCACACGAATCGCGGAGGGCATCGGCTACTCGTTCGTCGCAGGAGCCTTCGTCGTTCGCCACTTCGAGAAGCGCGAACTCGTCGACGCTCGACGGTCCGTGCACTTCGTCGGCCGAGCAGCCCGGAAAGACGAGCAGTAGCCCCTCCGAGCAGTCCGCTGAAAGCGTCCCGCGGATCGATCCCCTTACAGGACACTCTCGGTCGCGAGTCGGTAGCTCCTCGTGGTGAGAGCCGCGTCACGCCTACTGTTCTCCCGTGGGAGAACTCAAGGGAACGAGCTCGGCGGCGGTCGAGGCCGCTTCACGTCGCGCCGAGGGGTGGATACGCCGTGGTTGAACGCCTGGACAGTTGGGACCCGAGCAGACTCTCGCCGGACCGGCAGACACCACCCCGCCAACGACGGTCGGTGAGACTGTCGATCGCGCTGGGAGCTCTAGCCGTCGTGGCGGCCGCGGTTCTGTGGGTAGGTGATCTGCTGTTCGGAGTGCATGGCCCTTCCCACTACGTCAGCATCACCAACGACACCGGAGCCTCACTCACCTGGTCCTGCTCCTGGTCCGATCTTCACCTCGCCGCCGGGGAGACAGGTCAGCTGCGCATCCTCGACCAGCCCGACCAGGACTACGGCTGCGTCCCACAAGCAGCAACCCCCTTCGTAGCGGCGGCGCACAACAACGGCATCTGCCCGTCACTGACCTCTATGACCGAGGGAAGGCAGTTCACGGCAACCGACTTCGCGAAGACCTACCGCTGCCCGTAGCTGGATACGCGACCGGTGAACGATCCCCTAACGGGACGACCCAAGTCCGATCGAAGGTCAGTAGGCGACGTCAGCGGGCGCTGGCTTCCCGACTCGGCTGTGATCGGGCCGACGGGCTCGGTAGGAAGATCCGGCCAGGAGGACACCTGCAGTCACAGCAGCTAGCGACGTGGCGACGCCGGTAAAGGGCAAGGTGTCCGCGACATCCCACGGGAGAAAGAACGCTCCAGGGTCGGTGAGGGGGTTGATGACCATGAGGAGCCCAACACCAATCAGCGTGACGGGTCGTCCTGGCGAGAGTACGAAGGCGCCGAATATCACGAGCGGGAAGGCGACGGCCCAGACGATCGTTGTGGCGATCCACGTGAAGTCTGACTGTGTGGCGCTGTAGCAACCCTCGTTCAGGCCACCGAGGCACGAGCTCCAGTGCACCAGGAACGCGGCGGCACCAGCAGCCCCGAGCAAGGCGATTGTCCATCCAACCAACTGGCCTGACGTCGCGAGTCGCTTCATGGGCTCAACATAGAACTCGAAGGTGAACCTGAGCTAGATCCACACGGTCGAAGCGAAGGCCACCGCCCCCTCGCCCCGATGAACGATCTCCATACGGAACAAGCGGTCGTTCGACCGTGCCGTGGGCTGCTCAACCGATGATCATGGCGGTACGCAGAGCGAGAACCCAGCTGGTGACGGCGCCGACCACGCCCAAGGCGAGCAACAGCCACCTCCATCGAGCGTGAGAGCGCCTGCTGGCGCGCATCGCTACGACCAGGAGAACAAGGGTCGCGAGGGCGACAGAGCACAGAGCCGGCCACGCGACGTCAAACCCCGTGCACTGAGGCGGAAGGGACTCGTTGCACGCGAACGAGAATCCGTCGAGGAAGACGCCCGCGACGAGGGCGAGGAGAGTGATTGCGCCCGCGATCGCTGCGGAAGCCTTGAGCGACAGCGTCTGCACAACATCACTATCGGACCAACGGGTGAACGGCAGGAGCGCGCTGGACCACTCGGGTCAGATCCGCATCGGTGAACGATCCTCTTACGGGACGGCCATTGCGCTGACCGGGAGACTCTCCGGCTAACGTGGCTACATGCGGCAGATCGTCCATCTTCATCGGAGGGCCGCTCTCTGTGCTGTACCCGTCGGCGTGGTGCTGGGTGCGCTGCTCGGTCTGGGATTGGTCCTTACGGGTAACTCCGACTTCCGCGAACAGGGCGGGTGGGGCGCCTTCGCCTACTTGATTATGGTGGGCGCCATTATCGGTGGGGTCAGTGCCCTGGCTGCCGTCGCCGGAGGATTCGTGGCGATTCTGATCACTCTGCGGTCGGGACGAGCCACCGAGTCGTCCCCGCTGATCAGCCCTATTGGGCCGGCCGTAGGGTCGAGCGTTCCGTGGGTTGTTGCGGCCGGCGTAGCTGCCGTCGTGGGTGATCCGATGACGGCGGGGATCGCTGTCGGTCTCGGTGTCGTGGCGGCTGTAGTCGGCGGGGTGAGTGCTGCACTACTTCTTCGAGGGGTGAAGTACTCGAGCATCACTACTGCGGCTGACGATTCCGGCGCGCTCACGTCGGTTGTGCAGACGAACTCGAAGACCTGAACGTTCACGGTCATCTGCACGAGGTTTGGGACGCAGCGACGAGCTGTGCAGGCGACCGTGAGGAACGACAGGCGCTCGGTGTCGCGTCTGCGTGCACCGATGAACGATCGTCCACCGGGACGGTCGGCGGACTAGCATTTTCAGCATGGGGCGACGCCAGCACACTAAGGCTCTAGTCCGGTTGGCGTGCGCAGCTACGCTCATGGGCGTCGCGCTGTGGGTGACCTGGGCGACGTCGTCCTACTGGCAGCCATGCACGGGCGCTAGATGGAATGAAATGAACCCGTCCTGCGCTGAGGCCATGTCGTCGTACGACCTCATGCCCCTTCTGTATCTCTGGGGTGCCCTCGCTCTCGTCGTTGTAGCTCTGGTGGTCGCACGCCTCGTTCCCTGGGTTCCCGCAGGGGTAGCGACGGTTGCAGCAGTTGTTCTCGCCTGCCCTGTGGCAGACCCCGGATTCTTCTGGGTCGAATGGGGCAGCGCCGACGGCACTCCCGGACACGGCCTCTGGACGGCGTGCTGGATTGCAGCTGCCGGTCTAGCCCTCGTCTACCCGTCACGCACCCGGAACCCGAGTATTCGCACAAACACGCCGGATGGAGCAGCTACTACACCGTCCGTCGCTATCTGATCGTTCGGCCCGGTGCACTCCGGGCTGAACACTGCGACGCGATTCGCTTGCGGTGACGCGCTTGCCAGTGGGTCAGGGCAGGCAGCGGAAGGGACGGCGACGGCGCGCGAGAACGAGCAGTGGCCCAAAACGTCGGACCGTCGAACGATTCCCGCACGAGACGTCTCCCGTAGCGATGCCGGTGAGAGCGGCACACCTAGACTCCTGCGCATGACCGCTTCGTCATCCGTGGACGTGTCGCGGCGCCGACGCCGTTCGGCTCGTCGCCGCCTGTCCTTCTTCGGCGTCCTCGGCGAGCTGCTGATGACCGCAGGGGTCCTCGTTCTGCTGTTCCTCGCCTGGCAGCTGTGGTGGAACGACGCCGTGATCGCGGGCCGGCAGGAAGATCAAGCGGCCGAGCTGCGCCAGAGCTGGGGTGATGACGCCCCGTCCGCTGAGGCGCCGTCCGAGCCGAGTGCTGAGCCGGCCGCCCCCGGCGACCCAGTGATCGCGCCAGTCGCAGCTCTAGACACCACGTTCGGCAACCTCTATATCCCCCGGTACGGCGAGGGGTGGGTGCGCACGATCGCTGAGGGCGTCGACGCGGAGAACGTGCTCGACGTGGGCAGTATCGGCCACTACCCGGGAACGCAGATGCCCGGCGAAGTGGGGAACTTCGCGATCGCCGCGCACCGCTCCGCCGCCGGCGGAGGAATGCACCTCATCGATGAGCTGCAACTGGGTGATGCGATCTACATCGAGACCGCCGACGGCTGGTACACCTACCGGTTCCGGAACCTCGAATACGTGCAGCCCTCCGAAGTGCAGGTCATCGATCCGGTCCCCTGGACGAGCGACGTCGCTCCGACCGACCGCCTCATCACGATGACGAGCTGCAATCCGCTGCTGTCGACCGCGGAGCGGATCATCGCCTACGGCGTCTTCGAGTCGTGGCAGCCCCGCTCCGCCGGAGCGCCCGCCGAGCTCGCCGCGTCCCTCGCGACCTGACGTCCGGCGTGGTCGCCGGCGCCCTGACGAGGGCGGCGAGCCGATTTCGTGCTGCGGCAGACGTTTGCGGGTCGGGTGGACATGTACAGGATGAACCCGCTTTCGAAGGAGCCCGTCATGACTGCCGCCCCTGACCGAGACCCCCTGGACGTCCTGCTGAATGAGTCCAGCCCCCGCACATCGACAGTGACGGACGACGTCGCCGCCGAGCTGGCCGAGCTGCAACAGCTCGCGGCGGCAGAGGCCCGCGTCAGCCGCCACCGCTGGGCCCGTCCTGCGGTCGCCGGAGTCGCTTCGCTGGTACTACTCGGTGGCATGGCGACAGCGGCCGCCGCGGCGACGGGCGCGTGGTCGCCGTGGGCGGAGACGCCGGACGCCTCGATCACCTATTCGCTGCCCAGCGGTGTCCAATGCGAGGAGCGCATGGGAGACGTTCAAGGGACCGATCCGGCGGCCGTCGCCGTAGTCGAGAACTTCTACCAGACGACCGACATCGACGCTCTCCTCAGCGACGGTGCGCTCGAGGAGACCGTCGCGCAACTGCGCACCGAGGACCAATCCTTCATCAACGCTGACGGATCCCGCACGTCGGCCGGCTACGGCACCGAGTTCTACAACGCCGACCGGGAGTACTCGACCGCGGTTGGACGCATCATCAGCAACGCCCTCGACGCCGAACTCACTGCGCAGAACGTCGACGTCGACGCCGCGAACATCAGCATCGCCGGCGAAGCCCACTGCCCCGGAGCGACCTGGTGACCCGCAGGAAGATCGATGAGGCGGAGCAACTCACCGAGGCCCTGCGCGTCGCCTCGCCCGACCTGCTCAAGTACCTACAACGCCGCCTCCCTCTCGAGGACGCCGCCGACGCGCTCGCGGACGTCATGCTCACCGCATGGCGCCGCGTCGGTGCCCTCCCCCGCACCGCGGAGGAGTCGAGGATGTGGCTGTTCGGCATCGCCCGGAACGTCCTCTCGAACAGCACCCGCACTGAGAACAGGCGAGCCGACCTCTCCAGCCGGCTCCGCGGCGTCCTCACGACCGCTTCCACCGAAGGACGCCCCGCCGACGAAGGAGTCGACGTGCGCGACGCGATCGCCAGGCTCGCGCCAGAACAGGCCGAACTCGTCCGCCTCATCCACTGGGACGGCTTCTCCATCACCGAAGCGGGACACCTCCTCGGCGTCCCCGCGTCCACCGCACGCACCCGCTACCAACGAGCACGAGAAGACCTGCGGTCGACCCTGGCGGCATCACCAGCAAGCGACGACGACGCCAAGCCCCTCCGAGCGGTCCGCTGAAAGCGTCCCGCAGATCGATCCCCATGTGAGACAGCCCATGGACTAGGAGCAACTGTGATCCTCTCCTGCGAGACTTCGCTGCATGAGTGAGCTCCGGCCTGTGCAGCATCAGGAGGAGCACGTGCGATCGAGGACGAAGCGGTCTGGCGCGCGAACCTGGCGCCGTCTCGGATTGGGAAGCGTCGCACGGTTCATCGCGATCCTTGTGGCGGGGCTTGCGTCTCCGCTCTCGGTGGCAGCCGTGGTCGGCGGGAACGACTGTCCCGGGTACCTTGGGGCGTCAGACGTTCGCGCTCTGCTGGCAGTCGCCGGCGTCGCCTCGATACTTCTCGCTCTGTTCGTCCTTTGCGCGGGCCGTGACGAGACGCTGGACGGTCACCATCGAACCGCCGGCCCCATGGCACTCATCGCAGTGATACCCGGCTGGGCCGGGACCTGGCTCTCCTCTCTCCTCTGGGACCCGTGGGACACCCGGAGAGGACCCGAGCCCGCACTGACCCTTTCGAACCTGGGGTTTCTTCCCATCGCAGAACTGAGCATCATGCTCATCGCCGCGACGATCGCTGGACGCATCACCAGGACGCTGCCACGAGTCGCCGTCCTCGTCGCGGCCAGCGTCACCGCCACCGTCGTCGTTCCGCTGATCGCAAGCGGCTTTGTCGGCGGCTGCTAAGGCTCCACCCCTGCCCGCTCCTAGGTCGGTCTCGAGGAAAGTCAGGGAGCCGGAGTGGACGGCACCTGGCAGGTCGCCAACAAGTGAGCGAAGCAGGAACGCTGCGTCGCCGGGTCCCTGCTCGCCGCTACAGACCTGCCGCAGGGGCAGTCCGGAAGCCGCAACCGTCGGCGTTCGTGGTTCGACTGTGGCGACGCGGCCAAGAAGTGGGGACTTCGTTCGGCCGAGCGACAGATCGGCGCGGGGGCGCCGGTGTCGCACTGCTCTCGGCCGCGGCTCGGTCGCGGCCGAGAGCAGCACCACGAAACGGGGCACCGCGAGAACCGGTAAACGATCCCCGACCGGACACCCGAGCCGGGCGGGAGAGGAAAACGCCGTCGACGGCTCATAGATCGGCTCACTCGGATCGAGCTGTCGAGGGTAGATTCGCCGGATGATGGCGACTCGGACCGGCCGCTCCACCCTCGCTTTGCTGCTCTCCCTTCCCGTGTTTGCGCTCGTCGGTTGCGCCGGTTCGACGACGGGGGCTCCGGCGTCGACATCGGATGCCGCACCGGCGTCGAGCGCGACCGCCACTCCGACGTCGACCGCCTCGACTACTCCCACGCCGACCGCGACTGCGCAGGGGGAAGCGGCCGGTCCGGTGTGGCCAGAGGACCCATGCCAGGACACGCAGCTCACGGCCACGGTGGAGGACCGGCCCGAGCTCTCCGGGGCGGGCCAGGAAGGGTTTGCGATCGTGCTCACGAACGCCTCGGATCAGGCGTGCTCGTACTTCGGGTGGCCGGGCGTTCTGATGCTCGGCGCCGATGGCACACAGCTCACCAGCGCCGGCACGTCGGGTGCGGAAGCGTTCCCGGGGGCTCTCGCCCCGGGTGAGTCGGCGAAGGCGGAGGGCCAGCTCTCGGCGGTCGGCGCATACGACTGCACGCCGACTACCGCGACGACTGTCCGGGTGCTCGTCACCTCGGACGGCGCCGGCCCGGGAATCGACACGCCCTCCGATTTCCAGGTCTGCGGCGGGGACGGTCGCAGTGACTTCACGACCGGGCCGCTCACGCCGGCTTCCTAACTCCTCCTGAGCCCCGGCTGCACTCGTGGATGGGTTCGAGGGTGGAGACAGCTTCGTGCTGTTCCTGCTGCTGGGCGCCCTTCCCTTCCTCCTCCTCGTGGCCGTGGTCTCGGTCGTCACGATCGGCATCCTTCAATGGATCGGTGGGCGCGGTCGGTCCCGTCCGTAGGCTGAGCGCATGTGCGGTCGATTCGTCGTCAAGGACAACACCGAGGGCCTGCTCCCGGACCTCTTCACCGGCGACTTCGCCGGCCTGCGGCCGAACTACAACGTGGCGCCGACGTCGCCGGTGACGGTCGTGCGTGAGCGCGACGGGGAGCGGTCGGCGCCGACCGTGCATTGGGGGTTCGTGCCGGTGTGGGCGAAGGACTTCAAGAAGCAGCGGCCGCAGCCGATCAACGCGCGGATCGAGACGGTCGCGAGCTCGCCCATGTTCCGGAAGGCGTTCGCGACGTCGCGGGTGCTGATCCCAGCCGCCGGCTACTACGAGTGGACGGTCACGGAGACGGGGAAGCAGCCGCACTTCATCTACGAGCCCGACGCGGCCCTCGCTATGGCGGGCATCGTGTCGGCGTGGCCGGACCCGTCGAAGGCGGAGGACGATCCGGAGAAGTGGCGGCTGTCGACGGCGATCATCACTCGCGACTCGCATGTGGCGCCGGGTGAGGTCCACGACCGGATGCCGGCGTGCATCACGCCGGACGGGTACGACGACTGGCTCGGCGGGCACCTCGACGTCGACGCTCTGATGCAGCTGCTCGAGTGGGAGTCGCTCGCGGTCGCGCACGACCTCGAGCACTACGAGGTGTCCCGCGATGTGAACAGCGTCCGCAACAACGGACCCCACCTGCTCGACCCGCTCCCGCCGGCCGCGGTCCCGACCTGACCGGGATGACTTTCGACCTGTGGGCGGGGCTGCTGCTGCTCTTCCTGAACTACCTGCCGTTCGTGGCGGTCGGCTTCGTCGTCTTGTTCGTGATCGTGGGGTTCGTAGTCCTCATGCGCCGCGAGGCGCGACGTGACCGCAAGTAGAAACTGCTCGACCGGGTGCGCTGGGCATCGCCACCGTTGGCACGTCGTGTCTAATGGTGCGGTGCGGTCGAGAAGTGGGGACTTCGTTGACACCGCGAGCGGCCATACCGGGCAAGGGGCTCCGGTGCCGCCCTGCTCTCGGCTGCGCGCATGGCGCGGCCGAGAGCAGCACCCGCCGGCTCAGCGGTGCTGCACCCAGATGTTCGGCTCCACGTAGATCCCTTCGTCCGCGTCGCGGTCGACGCGCAGCGTCGAGAGGTCGCCGGGGATGACGTACTCCCCCGATGTCGGCAGGGCCATCCCGGTCCACTCCTCCCACTGGGCGACGGTGCCGGTCATCACCTGCGACCGAGGGGCGACGCCGAGGACCGTCGCGCCCATCCGCATGTGCGTGCGCAGCCACGGGTCCAGCGGCAGCCCGTCCTTCCGGGTCCATGCGGCGTAGACGTCGATCGGGGTCAGCGGGTAGCGCGGCTTCATCGTCGGGCGCAGCGGCACGATCACGTGGTCGTAGCCGCTCGTGACGGCGCCGAGGTGGCAAAGTATGGTGCGGCAATCAATGAACTTACACTTCGTCTTTCAAAGGAAGATCAACCGATCCTCGACGTGCTGCAAGCGATGTTCACCTTGACGCAGGCCGCGCCGAGCGCCGGCAAGAGCGACGCCGTGGCGAAGGCGATGCAGATCCTCACATTATGGGCACGGGGAGACATTGCAGTTGAATCAATACTGACGGAGGTGAGGTTTAGCGCGAGGCTTGAAGTGGGTGATCGTATCCGGATCTTGCCGAAGACGACGCCGTGACCGAAGCCAAGTCGATCAGATAGTTGACCAAGCCACGGCCGTAGACACTAAGGTGGCCTCGTGACGAAGATTCGATCTAGCGACGTGTTCACCCCCGGGAAGAACACCACTCTGACCTACGTCGACCGCGCGGACGATGGCGCTGCCGCCAGGCTCCGCAAACATATCCGGCGCGGCGGAATGCTTGTGTCGGTTGTCGGTCCTACCAAAATGGGCAAGACTGTACTTGCTCAAAAAGAAGCTCCGAATGCATTTGTAATTCAAGGGCATGCTATCCAGAAGGTCGAAGACTTTTGGACCCGCTTCGCCACATATTTTGGGATCCCTAGCGAAACTTCGCAGTCAAAGGTGACAGGAGATAAAAGCAAATGGGGATTCTTCAGCAAACTAAGTCTTTTCGGAGTTGGCGAAGCTGGAGCGGACGTTGGGGGTGAGCACACCACCGATATTGGCTCTTCGTCCAACACAACAATCAACCCCGAGCAAGCCGCTCTTGAGGCGGTTAAAACCATCTACGCAAAGGGTGGTCGCGTCACCGTGGTGGTTGACGACTTCCACTTCATCCCCCGGGGGGTTCGGAAGTCACTCGTGCAAGCGCTTAAGCCGGTTGCTTTCGCCGGCGCCTGCATCATCTTCATCACACTGCCCCACCGTCGCGCAGAAAGCACCGACCTTGTCTCGGATATGGGAGGCAGAACGGCAGTGGTCGAGGTCACGCCGTGGGCATCTACGGACTTGGCAGAAATCGCCAGCATTGGCTTTCCTAAGCTCCGGCTCGAAGACCACCTTGGTCTCGGGGAGAAGTTGGCCGCCAATAGCTACGGCAGTCCTCAGATCATGCAGCAACTGTGTCTTGAGCTGGTCGAGACCGTCAACGATGTAATCGAGGAGTGCGACGAACCCACCCTTGTGAACGAGCCAGCCGACTGGGAGGACTTCTACCGCGAAGTCCGAGATGAAGGCGCAATAAAGTGGGTTCAGAGATTCATTGGCGGACCACTTGTGCGCGGGCAGAAGAGAAAAACTCACACTCTTGTGGATGGGCGTGAATATGATGGCTACCAGGTCATAATCGCTGCCCTCAAGGAGCTCGGTCCCCCTCTCGACCTTTCTCCCACCGAGCTGAATCTACAAATCGACAGCATGCTCAGGGACCAGAAGTCAGGAGACGTAAAGGTCGGCGGCAAACTGGCACAAATGAGCGCGCTGGCGACAAAACCCCTAGAGGCCGCGCTGAAAGAGGCGGACAATGAGGACGCCGAAGTCGGCGAAATCTTCCAAGATCTACCAGGCAATGACCCTGCGAGCGGGACACCGCAGCCCGTCTTTGAATATATGCCCGAGGATGTCGGAAATACAATTCACATTCTCGAGCCATACGTCGCCTACACTATTCGTTGGCACGTCGACGGCTTGCTGGAATAGCAGCTACTGAAACGTCCATTATGATGCGGCAGAACATGACCGAGCCGTAAGAGCACATTAGACATATTCATCTTTACTAAGCAGTAGGAGCCCCCTGATGGCACAGAAGCTGACTCTCATCGATGATCTCGACGGCACTCCGATCGAGGGCGACGGTGGAACCGTCAACTTCTCGATCGACGGTGCGAACTATGAGATCGATCTGTCGGCAGAGAACGCCGACGCGCTGCGCGCCGTGTTCGAGAAGTACGTCGACGCGGGCCGGCGGGTGCGCCGGGACGGCAACGCCGGTTCGGCGTCGCCCGCTCGAGCGAAGGCCGCCCCGGAGCGGTTGAAGGCGGTTCGGGAGTGGGCGGCGGAGAACGGGCACGAGGTCTCCTCGCGCGGCCGTATCCCCGCGGACGTGCAGAAGGCGTACGACGACGCCCACTAGATCGGGACTACCGTTGATGGTCTGACGAGCGCATCGGGAGGGGTGCCGGTGGTTGCATCGTTGTCGACGGCGGCTCTGCTGCGCAGCCCCTGGGCGCGGATGGCCGCTCTGATCACCGCACACGACGATGGCGGCGACCGGGAGCGGGTGCGCTCGGCAGTCGCGCGGCCGGTGTTCGCGAAGGCCGGGAAGATGGTGCGCTACTCCCCCGCCGCCGACGTCCTTGGCGACGGTGACGAGTATGTGGAGCCGTCGCCGGAGCTGTTGGCGTTCGTGGCGCATCAGTACGCGATCCCGGCGGGGTTTCTGACCGGCGCGGATGACAACGAGGTGCGTGATGCCGCGTTGCATCGCGCTCTCGATGAGCGGTATCTGCGGGGAACTGCGGTGCCGGATTCATTCACGGAGACGACGCGATGCCCGACGTTGGCGGGCGAGCTCGGCAGGGGCGGCGATGTGGCGACGGCGCTGCGCGCAGCGGAGCGCCGGTCACTGCTGGCCGCGATCCCCATCGCGCTGGTGAGCATCGGACTGACCGGCGTGCTCGCGGCGGCGGCCGTGGTGACTGCCGCCGATGGGTGGCAGTGGCTCTTGGCGTTGCTGTTCCTCGCGGCCGCGGTGACGGTCGTGTGGGCGTGGACGACGCGGCTGGTGTCGGCGGTGAGGTTCTTCCGGCTGCCTCCGGCCACCGCGCAGCGGTGGTCGGATCTGCTGCTGAAAGAAGCAGTCGGCGTCTACTTCCATGACCTCTACACGGAGGGCTACCTCCCCCGGGCCTGGTTCCACGACACCTTCTGCCGGAACCAGCCGATCACCCGGGCGGCGTTCGAGCGGCTGGGCACGGACACTGTGACGCGCGGGATCCTCGTGCACATGGCGATGCGTCAACTTCCTGCGTTGCAGCGGGCGCATCGCCGGCAGGTGCGGCCGCCGGCGGGGCTGTGAGCCGCCCGCGCACCGAAGGCCGCGCGCGGTCCCTCGGCCAATCGGGGCGAATGGCGGGGTCCGCGACAGCGGAGCTAGGGGATGAAGACCCCGCTCGACGCTGCCTCGTCAGAGTAGGCCGCTCTGAGAGCTGGGGGCAGTCCCAGTCGCGAATGCGACAGTGACGCCATGACCACTCCTCGCACTCCCCTGGCTCGAGCTGCGCTGATCAGTAACGGGATGGTCTGGTTCGGGCTGTCGCTGATGTTCGCGAGCATCGCCGGCGAGCAGACGTTCGCCGCGTTCTCGGGCGAGTGGTTCAACGTCCTGGGCTGGTTCCTCCTCGTCGCCGTAGCGATCGGCTTGGCCGTCGTTGGTGTGATCGAGAACCGCAACATCCGAGCGGGCAAGCGGCACCGGCCGCGCCCTCGCCGCTGATCGCCGCTCGAGCGCGGGTGGCCGTTCCATCCGCGTGACCGGGGGGGGTCGAGGGGGCTCTCCCCCTCGTGCGGGCCGGCCCGTTTCGGGTCGGCCCGCACGCGCGCTCAGAGCATGTAGAGGTGGTATCCGACCGCCACGCCCTCGCGGAGCGGGCCGAAGGTGTCGGCGTAGTCCTGCGTCTCGTGGCTGTTCGTGATGAGGTCGAGCGCGACGCGCTCCTCGTCGCTCTCGTCGCTCATCTCGTCGGGCTCGTCCTCCCACTCGCGGAGGACCCGGTGCCCCGCGTCGGTGACGCGGTAGAGCGCCCAGTATCCGGAGAACGTGCCGACGCTCTCGCGCTTGAACACGAGAGCCTTGGCGGTCGGCCAGGCGTGCCGGGCGGCAGCGGTGAAGAGCACGCGCACCGCGGCGTGCAGGGCGCGGATCTCGCCCGTCTGGGCGGCAGCGTTCACGGCGTCTTGCGCGGCGCGCAGCTCGGCGGTGTGTCCCCACACGTCGACGTCGGGGGCGGGGGTCGTGGTGGTGGTCATGGTGGGCCTTTCTGCAGAGTCGAGGGAGGAGGGGCGGGGACCGGCGGATGCCGGTCCCCGCGGAGCGGGCTAGCTCAGAGCCGCGGCGTCGGCGGCGGTGGTGTCGCCGGTGACGACCTGCTCGACCGGGGAGAGCGCGTATCCCCAGGCGGCGAGCTGGCGGAAGTGAGCGGCGGCGCGGGCGTCGCCGCGGCGCCACGACTCCTTGCTCGTGTTCGCCTCCTGCCCTGCGAGGACGATGGCCAGCGCGACCAGTCGGGCCTTCGCGGGGTTCGCCTCGATCAGCGGGGCCAGCGCGTCGGCGTGGTAGCCGGAGGGCTGGGTGACACCGAGGAGGGTGTGCGCGAGAGCGTTGCCGTTGCTCATCCCGCCAGACACCGAGGAGCGGTGCGCAGTCAGCCCCAGGGCGATGACGCGCTCCGCGTCCTTCGGGAGGGTCTTGCGGGACAGGAGCGTCGCGATCCACTCGCGGCGCACCGTCTCCGCGGCGATCCAGGCGCGGTTGTTCGCGAGGAGGATGCGGCGCTCGGCGGACTTCGCCGCCTTCTCCTCGTCCGTCTCGGGCTCGGCGGGCGCGTTGTAGGCGTAGCTGAATCCGTGGGCCGTGGGGTCCTGGATCGCGTAGGAGACGTGGGTGTTGCCGTCGTAGATGGTGCTCACGAGGACGCCGCGCGGCTCGATGGTCGCGATGTGCTCGGCGGTGACGCGCTTGCCGTCTTCGGTGCGCAGCGGGTCGATGCTGACCCACGGGCTGCCCTCGCCGTCGACCTGCTCGCGGGTGAGGATGACGAATCCCACGGCCTCCTGGTTGGATTCCTCCACGAGGACGGCGACGCGGCGGGCGCGCGCCTTGCGGTAGCGCTCCGCGGTGTGGGCGAACTGGCTCGGGTTGGTGGTGGCGACGGCGATGAGGTCGGCGCGCACCTCCTCGTCGTCCTCGAAGTCGAGGATGACCGCAGCCTGGTCCAGAGTCAGCTCGTGCTCGTGCAGCGCGGTCCGCGCGACCGCGGACTCCTCGACCGCCAGGCCCGCTTTCACGGTCGCGGCCTTGGTGCCGGTGCGCTTGGCGATGCTCGCGGCCGACAGACCCTCGAACGACAGCTGCGCCCATGCGGCTGTGCGGTCGGCGGTGGTGAGTTCGACGCGCTGGTCGTTTTCGATGATCTGCTGCACGATCCGCTCGGCGGTCTTGTCGTCGCCCTCCACGACGTAGACCGGGATCGTCGCGAGGCCGATTTCACGGCTCGCGAGGGTCCGGCGCTGCCCCGCGCGGACGATCACGTTTCCGTGCTCGTCGCGGCGTCCGAGCACCGGCGACAGGATGCCGCTCTGACGGATGGAGTCGATGAACTCCTTCGTCAGCGGTGCGCTGGTGCGGACGTTCTGCTCGATCACGAGGGCGGTCGGGTCGATGTGCTCGATGGTCCCGGTTGCAGTGGTGTTCACGATGGTTTCTCCTTGATCAATGTGCGATCATTGAGGCGACGGGTCCCGTGGTTCTAGTGAAACTACGGGGCTTTTGTCGTCTTCCTGATCGTTTTTCGTTGCCTCTCCGGCGGGATGAAACCAATTGAGTGGAGACGCCGTAGTGACGGGCTTTCCGGGCGAAATAAGGGCGCTTGCGCCCGCGTCCGGAAAGGTCGGCACGGAGGCGTCGGAGCGAGATAGGTTGAAACCGCGGAGAGGTGAAGAAAACAGAAAAACAGGCCGCGTAGCGGCTTCCCCTCGGCGGTGCTCCGTCACCGCTGCGCGAGTGCAGCTCGCGCCCCCCGGAACGGGGATGCCGGGGACCCTTCTATGGCTTCTGGTCAAGTCGCGGCGCAGGACGCTCGCAGCGTCTGTCGTCGTCGGGGGCGATGACGCGCGGAGAACGTTCTCGAGGCT
>NZ_PSVA01000027.1:0-46900 GCF_002932155.1 Rathayibacter sp. AY1F9
GGCGCACCAGCACGGCGGAGTCGTAGGGCAGGCGGCGGAAGACGTTGCGCTCCGCCTCCAGCCCGGTCACGTCGCGAGGAGCGCCCGCGGCCCACGCCGGTACCCGCGAGCCCCGCGCCGCCGGCCGCCTCCGACCCGCCGCGTCAGCCGTCCCAGCCGCCGGGGAGGTCGCGGACCACCCGCCAGCGCGGGTCGAGCTGCGTCGCCGCCCCTCCGTTCCACGCGCGGCTGTGGAACCACGGCGCGATCACCTCGGCGCCGCCGTGCACGTGGTCGCCGAGATGCGCGCCCCAGTACGAGAAGGTCGAGTTCGTCAGCACCAGGCGGCGGGACGCGGCCAGCAGGGCGAGCTGCTGCGGCACCGGCGTCCCCGCCCCCGGGAAGCGCACCTCGAGGCCCTCGAGGACGCGGGCCAGCTTCACCCGGCACCAGTCGAGGTCGTCCGACACGATCAGGACGCTGCGCACGGGCTCCCGCTCGCGGGCCAGGGCGAGCGCCGCGTCGACGTACTCGACCACGTCGAAGGAGTAGCGGCCGCGGAAGGCCGGGACGCTGTAGTAGTCGCCGCGCCGGATGTTCACGGTGAGGTCCGCCTCCGGTCGCGCCGCCGCCACCAGAGCGGTGAAGGGGCCGCCGGGCGGGAGCAGCATCGTCGCGACGAAGTCCGCCAGCTCGTCCGCCGTGAACTCCACGCCGAAATCCTGGTGGACGCTCCCGAGCTCGCGGGGGCTGAAGAACGACATCCCCGCCGGGGGCACCACGAGCTCCTCGACGACCCGCGGGAAGACCTCCGCCCACTCCGCGGTCCGCCGCGTCGCGCGCACCGCGGTCGGCACCCCGCGGCTCCGACGGGCGTGGGCCTGCAGCCAGAAGTAGGCGAGGTTCCCGACCCCGAACGACTCGCCGGGCAGCAGCACCGTCGTGCCCCGTCGGCGGAGGGGCGCCAGCAGCGTCGAGCGGACGTCGCCGAGCGTCACCACCGCGGGCCTCCCCCGCTCACGAGAGCTCTCCGAGCGCCACGAGCTGGGCGAAGCCGGGGTGCGCGGCCCGCACCTCCTCGAAGGTGCCGGCCCCCTCGATCCGGCCGCCGTCGAGGAAGAGCAGCCGGTCGGCGCCGCGCACGGTCGAGAGCCGGTGGGCGACCACGAGGACGGTCATGCTGCCGTGCAGCTCGGCGACGGCCCGCGAGATCTCGTGCTCCGTGCGGTTGTCGAGCGCCGAGGTCGCCTCGTCGAGGACGAGGACCGAGGGGCGCCGGTACAGCGCCCGGGCGAGGCCGAGCCGCTGGCGCTGGCCGCCGGAGAGGCGGACGCCGCGCTCGCCCGCGCGGGTGTCCAGACCCTGCGGCAGCCCGCCGACGAACTCCTCGAGCTGCGCCGTCCGCAGCACCTCGCGCACGCGCTCGTGGTCGACCTCGGCCGCCGGCACCCCGAAGGCGACGTTCGCGGCGACGGTCGCGTCCAGGAGGAACACGTCCTGCGGCACCACGCCGAGCCCCGC
The DNA here is from genome assembly GCF_002932155.1 of Rathayibacter sp. AY1F9. Classification (NCBI taxonomy): domain Bacteria; kingdom Bacillati; phylum Actinomycetota; class Actinomycetes; order Micrococcales; family Microbacteriaceae; genus Rathayibacter; species Rathayibacter sp. AY1F9. Next base: position 1,501 of record NZ_PSVA01000027.1, read on the forward strand.
GTACCAGGCCGCCGGGTCCTCGTCGATCGGCCGCCCGCCGCAGAGGATCCGACCGCTCGTGGGCGGGAGCAGGCCGAGGACCAGGTCGAGGAGGGTGCTCTTGCCGGCGCCGCTGGATCCGACGAAGGCGGTCGTGGCGTTCCGCTGGATCACCAGGGAGACGTCCCGCACCACGTCCACGTCGGAGTCGGCGTAGCGGTACGTGACGTGCTCGAGCGCGATGTCGCCGGAGTAGCGGCCGCCCGGCCCGGGCGTCTCGTCGTGCGCCCCCTCGGAGGCGAGCTCCTCGGCCGCCTCGGAGACGATCCGCAGCCCCGCCTGCCCGCTGCGCACGATCGCGAACGTGGCCGAGACGCGGTTGAGCGTCGGCAGGGCGCGGAGGGAGGCGGCCGCGAAGACGCCCAGGACGGAGAGCGCCTCGGCGCCGGAGCCGGTGGCGACGAGGATCCCCGAGACGCCCACGACGGCGACGACGAAGCCGATCTCGAGCAGGTACTTCGGCAGCTCCGAGACGAGCGAGAGGGAGCGCAGAGCCTGGGCGCTGCGGCGCTTGGCCCCGCTGAAGCCGGCGACCAGGCTCGCCGCGCTCGACGTGAGGCGCGCCTCGCGGAACCCGTCGAGCGAGGGGAGCAGGAACTGCCACGACTCCAGCGCCGCCTCCGCCATCTCCTCGCCGATCCGGCCCTGCCGCCGCCGCAGGAGGGCCTGGACGCCGCCGAGCAGCACCGCGAAGAAGACGGCCGCGAACAGGGTCGCGACCGGCGAGGCGACCAGCAGGATCGCCACGATCGCGACGAGCACCAGCAGGTCGGAGGCGATGCCGATCACGCCGAGCAGCACGCCGGCCGCCTGCGCGCTGGCGTCGTTGATGGTCCGGTACACCTCGGCGAGGCGCCGGGAGCGGTGGACGGCGTAGGGCGCGAGGACGTACCGCCGGAGCAGCTCCGTCGCAGCGTCGGCCGAGATCCGCGTGGTGCGGCCGAGCAGCCACCACCGGAAGACGATCGTCCCGGCGCTCTTGAGCACGAAGACGACCGCGACGAAGCCGGCGATGATCGGGAGGAGGGTCTGGACGTCGGTCGAGCCGAGGACGCCGGAGAGGACGCCGAGCGCGCCCGTGGTGGTGTCGGTCCCGGTGAGCAGCGCCATGAGCGGCACCATCGCGGCGACGCCCAGGGTGTCGAGGACCGCGAGCGCGAGGGAGCCCGCGACGGCGGCGGTGATCCAGCCCGGAGAGGCGGCGCCGGCCAGCGAGAGGAGGGTGCGCAGCCCCGGTCGCAGGGACCCGCCGCTCACGCCGCCACCCCCTCGTACACGGCGGCGATCCCGCCGCACATGGCGGCGACGTCCCGCACGGCGCGAGGAGCCGCGGCCCTCGACGCCTGCCGCTCCAGCGCCGCGGCCACCGCCTCCGGGTCGTCGGCGTCGACCAGCGAGTCCCGCTCGACGATTTCGGGGTTCCCGCCCACCGCGGAGGCGACCACGCCGATCCCGCTGGCGGCCGCGTCGAGCAGCGTGTAGGAGCAGTTCTCCCAGACCGAGAGCTGGGCGACGACGTCCGCCGCGGCGAGCGCCGCCTCCGGATCAGCGAAGCCGGGGAACGACACGGCGTCGCCGAGGCCGAGCCGCTCGGCCCGGGCGCGCAGGGTGCCGTCGAGCGGACCCTCGCCGGCGACGGTCAGCGTGGCGCCGGGGACGCGCCGGCGCAGCACCGCGAAGGCCTCGAGCAGCGCGTCCAGGCGCTTCTCCGGCGCCAGGCGCGCGAGCGAGAGGACCCGGAGGGAGCCCGGCTCCCCCGGCTCGCGGTCGCGGGGCGCGGCGTCGACTCCGTTCAGCACGACCTGCACCGGCAGGCTCGGACGCCACTTCTCGATCATGGTGCGGCGGGTGGCCTCCGAGACGGCGATCGCGCCGTCGAACGACCGCAGCCGCGCGTGGTGCGCCGCCGCGGTCGTCCGCGCCCGCAGGGCGGTGCGGTGGTAGACGTCGGGCCCGGCGATGCCGTGCTCCGTCGTGACGCGGCGGACCCCGCGGGGCAGCGGGGTCGCCGCGGTCACGAGGTCGGCGTGGGCGAGGTGGGAGTGGACGACCGCCGGGCGGAGAGCCGCCGCGGTCGCGCGCAGGGTCGCCACGGAGGCGGCGGCACCGGCGGACACTCCGAAGCGCCCGGTCGTCACGGCCGAGCCCTGCTCCCGCAGCCGCTCGGCGAGCGCTCCCTCCGGGCAGAGCACGACGAGCCGGTGGCCGGGGATCCCGTTCCGGGCGGCGTCGAGGACGTGGCGGGCCACCCCGCCGAACTCGCCGACCGGCACCGCCCAGAGCGCGAGCGGGGTCACAGCCACTCCTCCAGCCGCTCGAGCGCGGTCCAGAAGCCCTCGCCGCTGTTGACGTGCCCCTGCCAGATCTCGGGGATGAACGACACCCCGGGCGCCAGCTCGTCGAGCGACGCCGCGAAGTCCGGCCAGTCGATCTCGCCCTCGCCGATCTGCACCCCCTCGCCATCGACACCCGTCGCGTCGACGAGGTGCAGGTGCGCGCTGAGCGGAGCGAGCAGCGCCACCGCCTCCGAGAAGGCGAGCCCGAGGTGGTTCGCCGCGAGCTTGGTGTGCGAGGCGTCGAGGCAGAGCGGCGTGCCGGTCGCGGCCGCGAACTCGGCGGTGTCGCGCGGGTCCACGAAGAGGTTGTGGAACTGCTGCCCGCCCATGAGCCACGGGTAGGGCGGGAGGGTCTGCGCCAGCACGCGGACGCCGCTCGCGTCGATCCGCTCGAGGGCGTCGGCGACGCGCTCGTAGAGGGGAGCGCGCTGATCCGGAGCCACGTGCGCGTGCCGGGTGAAGCCGCCCATCGTGACGACCATCATCGGGTCCTCCTCCTGGCGGAACCAGCGCGCGAGGCTCCGGGTGGTCTCGACGGTGCGCTGCACCTCCGCGATCGAGCGCTCCCACAAGTCGTCGTCGAAGGAGGCGAGGTCGACGAGGAAGTCGCCCGCGAACAGGTCCGGCAGGTGGGTGGTGAAGCCGGAGTCGAGGCGGCGGGTGAACACGTCGTCCGGCTCGATCTCGAGGTCGCGGTACGAGAAGTGGAACTCGAGGAAGTCGGCGTTCGACTCCGCGGCGAGCGCCGCGTGGTCGTGGTACCGCACAGGCAGGCCCCAGGGGCGGCGGAACCGGAACGGCCGGCCGGACGGCGTGCTCTCGCGCAGGTCGCCGGCGAAGAAGAACCCGCCCTCCTCGACGTCGCGGTGGAGGGCGCGGCCGAGCAGCTGCGGCAGCTCGTTGGGCTGGAGGCCCCGGCCGGGGCTGCGGACGACGACGTCGGCGGCGCGCACCACGTCCCCGATCGAGAGGTCGCGGGAGGCGACCAGCGACTTCGCGAGCGAGACGCGGTTCATCGACTCGCCCGTCGAGACCGATCGGGCGTCGCGCGTGCCGAGCGAGTCCTCGATGTCGCGGATCTCGCCGACCATGCGGCGGAACTCGTCCGGGAGCAGGGACACCGTGTGGTCGTTGCCCTCCATCCCCCGGTCGACCGTGAAGTGCTTCTCGACGATGCGGGCCCCGCGGGCGACGGCGGCGATGGGGACGTGCCAGCCCCGCTCGTGGCCGGAGTAGCCGACGACGCCGCCGCCGATCTCGGCGAGCCGGTCGAGGTAGGCGAGGTTGAGGTCGCGGTAGGGCGCCGGGTACGTCGACTGGGTGTGCAGCAGGGCGAAGGAGGTGCCGAGCGAGCGCAGCAGCGCGACCGACTCGAGGATCTCGGACTCGCGGGACATCCCGGTGCTGAGCAGCAGGGGCAGCCCCCGGGTGCCGGCGTCCTCGATCAGGCCGTGGTTGGTGAGGTCCGCCGAGGCGATCTTGAGGCCCGGGATCCCGTAGTCGACGAGGGCCTGCACGCTCGGGGCGTCCCACGGGGTGCAAAGGACGTCGATCCCGGCCTCGGCCGCGTGGTCGAAGACCCGGAGGAGCGGCTCGGCGGGCAGCGAGAAGCGGCGCAGGAGGTCGATCGTGTACTGGGCGCCGAGGTCCTCCCCCGCGGTGGCCCCGCCGGCGCGCCGGTAGAGGGAGTCGAGGTCGCGCAGCTGGAACTTCACCGCGTCGGCGCCCGCCTCGACCGCGAGGTCGACCAGCCGCCGCGCCAGATCGACCGAGCCGTTGTGGTTGTTGCCGATCTCCGCGATCAGGAAGGCCGGGTGGCCGTCGCCCACCTCGTGGCGGCCGATCCGCAGCGCCCGGTCGCCCTCGACCGCGATCGCGACGAGGTGCCCGCGATCGTCGACGAGCGGGAGGTGGCTGATCCCGTCGCGGCCGAGCCGGGCGGCGATCGCGGTGGCCGGCTCGTCCGCTCCCGCCGTGCGGACGGCGGTGTTCGCGACGGCGAGGGCCGGGACGTCGAGGGAGGCCGTCGGGTTCGCGATGATCCAGCGGCGGAAGTCGCCGTCGGACACCGACCCGCGGAGGATCCCGTGCCCGTCGACGCAGAAGACGATCCGCTGCTTGTTCGCGTTGATCTTGGCCAGCGCGGTGAGCACCGGGTCCTCGGCGAAGACGATGAACGGGGCGAGGTGGCGGTCGATGATCATGCGCCGCCTCCCGCCGCGAGGCCGAGGAGGGTCTGCTCGACCACCGCGAGGTCCGCCTCGGTGTCGATGTCCCCGCCCTCCGCCTCGTCCATGACGAACAGGCCGACCCGGCCGCCGATCCGGTTGCGCTCGCGCTCGTAGACCTCGGTGCGGGTGAGGTAGAGGGACCCCGTCTCCCGGTAGAAGAAGTCGGCCTCGGCGAGGTCCTGGCGCCGCGGCCGGGCCGTGACGTCGTACTGCGGCACGGAGGCGCCCTCCTGCAGCCGCCAGAGGAACGGCGTCTGCGGGACGACGCCCACCAGCGAGTCGACCCCCGTCGAGGCGAACTGCTCGAGCGCGCGGGCGAGGGTGCCCGGGAGCCGGATCGGCGAGGTCGCCTGGAGGAGCATCACCGCGTCCGGGCGGCGCCCCAGCGCGGCCCGGTGCTCGATCGCGTGGAGCACGACGGGCTCGGTCGCCGTCTCGTCGCGCGCCAGCTCGGCGGGCCGGAGGAACGGCACGTCCGCTCCCGCCCCCTCCGCGATCGCGGCCAGCTCGGGGTCGTCGGTCGACACGAGCACGTCGAGACCGGCGGCGAGCGCCTGCTCGATGCTCCAGACCACCAGCGGGCGGCCCGCGACGGGGCGGGCGTTCTTGCGCGGGACGCCCTTCGAGCCCCCGCGCACGGGGATGACGCAGAGAACGGTCACGGGGTGCCTCCTTCGGCGATGGCGAGTGCCCGGCGGGCGACGGCGACGGCCGGCTCGACGGACGGGACGGGCGGAGCCGCGGTCGGCGTCTCCCCGCCCCAGCGCGCGAGCCGGTACCGGCTCCAGAACTCGAGCACCCAGGCGGGCGGGTCATCGCAGACGACCCACGCGGGGATCCCGGCGGCCGCGGCCTCGAGGACCCCGGTCGAGAAGATCGAGGCGACCGGCCGGGCCTGCGCGGCGAGGTCGCCGCCGCGGAGCACCCGGATGCCGCGGCGCTCCCACCGCGCGTGCTGCCAGCGCGAGCGGCGGTCGACCTCGGCGGGGTGGGGGCGGTAGTCGGCGCCCGCCTCGCGGCAGAAGCGGGAGGCGGTGGCCGCGGCCGTCCGCCGGGGCAGCTCCGCGCCGTGCAGCTGGCCGAGGAACAGGGGCCGCTCCTCGAGCCGCTCGGGGCGCGGGCGGCGCGACGCGGTCCAGAGCAGCTGGCTGCCGACGACCTCGGTCTCCACGTCGCTGCGGCCGGAGGTCCAGAAGGCCGCGTCCTCCTCCGAGAACGCCAGCAGCGTCGCTCCGGGCGGGAGCGGAGGGGCGGAGGGGGTGAGCAGGCCGTGCTGCACGACCAGGAAGCGGGCGCCGAGGATTCCGGACCAGCGGTGGGCGGCCGCTCCCGCCGCGAGGAAGTGGCCGGTGGCTATCACGGCGCGGAGGCCCCGCAGCTCGGCGGGCGGGTCCGCCTCCGGGTCGACCGGGTGCGCCCTCCAGCGGCCCGGCAGCAGCCCGGACAGCGCGTCGCCGGCTCCGGAGGGAGCGAGGACCGCCGCAGGAGCCCCGCCGAGAGGAGCGAGCGAGGCCGCGGTCGAAGCGAGGGCGCTCGCCGTCGACGCCTCCACCGCGAGCAGGACCGCGGGCCGGTCGCCGCGCACGTGCAGCACCAGGCGGGTCGGCTCGGAGCGCCGGAGCGCCGCCCGGGCGGTGCGCAGCGGGTCGCGGCCGCGCTGCCAGCGGCGCCAGGCCTCCAGATCGGTCGGGTGCGTCAGCGCCACAGGGCCCTCACCTCCCGCATCCGGTGCACGAAGGTGTGCTCGGCGCCGGTGCGGCGCGCGCCCGCCTCGCGGATGCGCCGCGCCCACGAGGGGTCCGCGCCCGCCCGCCGCACGTGCTCGACGAGCTGGTCCCGCTCCTCGAAGACGAGCACCTCGCTGCCCACCTCGTAGAACTCCGCCACCTCGGGGCGGTCGATCAGGGTCAGCGCCCCGACGCCCGGGGCCTCGAAGGCGCGCATCGAGAGCCCGCCGTGGCCCGCGCCGTGCAGCGCCAGGGTCGCGGTCGAGCCGGCCATCACTCCGTAGTAGCCCGCCCGCGGGACGTCGCGGCGGGCGGGGACGCCGGCCGAGCGCCAGCGGCCGGTGCGCGCCACGTCCCAGGGATGGCGCGACCACTGCCGCCCGTACGCCTCGACCGCGACCCCGCCGGCCGCGAGCTCCCGCAGCACGCGCTCGCGCTCGGGGTAGCGGGCGCCGACGAAGGTCACCGCGGAGGAGGGGCGGGGGCGGAAGGAGAGGAGGGAGTCGAAGGCGTCGGGCAGGTGCCCGGCCGGAACCCCCGCGCGGACGAGCTCGGCGACGTCGGCGACGGAGTAACTGACGATCGACACCGCCTCCCCGGCGAGGGAGCGCAGACGGTCGACGGGGTGCCCCATGTTGCGGAGCTCGTCGTAGAGCCAGAGCACCACGGGGACGCCGGCGCGGCCGATCTCCTCCCACCAGGCGTCGCCGAGGGAGTCGCCCTTCACCACGAGGACGGCCCGGGGCCGGACGGCCCGCAGCGCCGCGATCGCGCGGTCGGTCTCGGCGCGCATCGACGAGCGCCGGAGCCGGCCCCCGGGGAGCCGGTGGCCGAGTGCGTCGCGCACGTGGCTCAGCCCGGTCGCGGCGTCGTAGCGGTGGACGACCACGTCGTCGCCCAGGTGGGCCAGCGCCGATTCGAGCGCCTCCCAGTAGCCGTGGAAGACCGGGCTCACCACGAGCACGGGCCCGCTCACCGGGACGCCGCCTCGGCGGCGGCGACGAGCCGGAGCTCGCGCCGGAGGACGGCCAGCGGGCGCACGTCGCTGCCGGCGGCGGCACGCACCGCGTTGGCGGCGAGGTTCACGGCGGAGGCGGCGCGCAGGGCCGCGGCGAGGGCGGCGGGGCGCCCGCCCCACTTGCGGGCGTAGCGCAGGCGCGAGGCGACCAGCCAGATCAGCCGGCGCGCGGGGTCGGAGGAGCCGCCTCCCGTGTGCTCGGCGACGACGGAGCCGGCGAAGACCGAGGGCACGCCGCGCTCGCGCAGCCGGCGCTGGAGGTCGACCTCCTCGCAGTTCATGTGGAAGGACTCGTCGAACCCGCCGACCGCGCGGAACTCGGCCACCGGCAGCAGCATCACGGCGCCCACCACCCAGTCCACCGGCACCGTCGCGCCCGGGGCGCACCGGGTGTCGTGGCCGACGGCGGCGTGCAGCCGCGGGCGCCAGCGCGCGAGCGGAGTGAGCCACTCCACGACGTAGTGGCGCAGCCGCGGGAAGCGCCGGCCGACCCACTGCCGCTCCCCGCCCGCGTCGACGAGGTCCGGAGCGACGACCGCGGGCAGCCACGGCCGTCCCGCCTCGAGCAGGTCGCGGAGGAAGGAGGGTCCGACGACGAGGTCGCTGTTGAGCACCAGGAGCAGCGGGTGGCGCGCCCGGGCGGCGCCCGTGTTCACCGCGGCGCCGAAGCCGCCGTTCCGCTCGCGCCGCACGACCTCCACTCCGTCGATCCCGGCCGGGAACGGGACCGGGGAGGCGTCGTCGACGACGACGATCTCGAGGGCGGGGGGCGACTCCTGGCTGCGGAGCCGCTCGACGAGGGCGAGCGCGGGCGCGGGGTCGCCGTAGTGCGGGATCACGACGCTCACCCCCTCGGCGGTCACCTCGCGACCGTCTCGGCGGCGCGGTCCCGGCGGAGCGAGCGGCGGGTGCTCCGGACGGTGGCGGCCGGGGGCTCCGCGCCGACGGGCAGAGCACCGAGAGCGGGGAGGATCACCCGGAGCAGGGCGTCGATGTCCTCGACGGCCGCCGCGGCGACGTCCGGTCCGCGCCCGAACGGGTCGGCGAAGTCGTCCTCGGCGCCGTAGGGGGCGGTGTCGTCGGCGAGCAGCCGCAGGAGCGGGACGCCGGGGGCGGCTCCCGCCAGCCGCGCCGCCCGGCGGACCGTGGTGGTGCGGCGCGCGGCGGCCGGGAAGTGGCGGGTGACCCACTCCCGCTGGCCCGCCTCGAACACCAGCACGGGATCGGTGCCGGCGAGCATCCGGCCGTCGGCCTGGCGCGCGCGGTGCCCGGCCGTGGAGAGTCCGCGGGCCCGCAGCGCATCGCTGAGCTCGGGGTCGAGCCCGCGGCCGGCCTCCGCGTGCGTTCCCGCGCTCTCGACCCGCCAGTCGGAGCCGGCGCCGAGCAGGCGCGCCGCGATCAGCTCGGCCGAGGGCGACCGGGCCACGTTCGCATGGCAGAGCAGGAGCAGGCGCCCGCTCATCGAGCCGCCCGGCGGGACGTCTGCGGAGGCAGGGCCCGCGACTCCACCGGGGCGAGCTCGGACCGGCGCGGTGCCGCCGCCGCGCGCTTGCGCCCCGTCGCCGGCTGCGGCTCGGCGTAGTACGCGTTCTTGCGGTCGTAGTAGTAGTACCCGGTGTCGCCGTCACGGGCGGTGACCATGTTGAGCACGGTGCCGAGCACGCGGGCGCGGACCTGCTGGACGATCCGCCGGGCGGCGACCACCTCGGGCCGGTGCGTCTGGTTCGAGGCGACGACGAAGACGACGCCGTCGACGACGGTCGCGACGATGGAGGCGTCGGTGACGGGCAGCACGGGCGGCGCGTCGATGATGACGAAGTAGTCCTTCGAGAGGCGCGCGACCAGGGCGCGCATCGCCTCGGAGCCGAGCATCTCGGACGGGTTCGGCGGGATGTGCCCGGCCGGGAGGGCGTAGAGGCCCGCGGTGCCGGTGGGGCGGATCGCGTCGTCCACAGGGATCTGGTGGCTGAGGACCTCGCTGAGGCCGATGGCGCCGTCGATGTCCAGCATCCGCGCCACGGAGGGCCGGCGGAGGTCCGCGTCGACCAGGAGGGTGCGCTGCCCGGACTCCGCGGTGACGCGGGCCAGTCCGGCGGCGATCGTGGACTTGCCCTCGGCCTGGTTGGCGCTGGTGATCACGACGCTGCGCGTCTCCTCGTCGACGCTGGAGAAGCGCAGGCCCGTCCGGAGCGAGCGGAACGCCTCCGCGGTGAGCGCGTCGGTGCCGCGGCGGCCGCCGGTCCGGCCCGGGCGTCCGGCCTTGGGGATGCGCCCGAGGACGCCGACGCCGAAGAGCTCGGTGAGGTCGTCGACGGTCCGCACGCGGATGTCGAGGGCCCGGCGGAGGAAGGCGAGACCGAAGCCGAGCACCAGGCCGCCCAGGGCGCCGAGCAGGATGTTCCGCACCCAGTCGGGGCTCGTCGGGGCGGCGGGCGGCTCCGCGTTCTCGAGCGGGACGACGGTGATCTGCGGTGTGCGGTCGGCGGTGGACTGCGTCTCGATGTCGGTGATGACGGCCGCCAGCGCCGCGAGCGCCCCGTTGGCCAGGGCTGCGGCGTTCTGCGCGGTCCCGGCCGCGGCGGTGACCTCGATCAGGGTGCTGCCCGGAGCGACCCTCGCGGTGAGGCGGCCGCTCAGGGCCTCTCCGCCGGGGTTCGCCTCCGGGTCGGCCTCGATCCGCTCGGAGACGGCGCTGCTCGAGATCAGCGGCAGGTAGGCGTTGGCCCGGGTCACTGCGGTCTGCGACCCGCTGATCGCATCGGCCGAGCTGCCGTCGCTCGCGGCGATCACGAATCCGGCCGAGCTCGACTCGTAGACCTTCGGAGTGAGGAACGAGAAGGCGGCCATCGCCAGGGCTCCGACGAGCACGGCGACCACGAGGGTCCGCCAGTTCCGCCGGATGAATGCGATGAGATCGACGACAGTCACTGCGCACCTTTCTGCGTGCCGCGCATGCGCCGCACGACGATGCTGAGGTGTCGGTCACGCTAGCAATGCGGAGCGCCTTTCCCTAGGCGGTCCCCGACCCCTCGGGAGGCCCTTTCTGCGAGGATGACGACATGTCCGCGCCAGGGGGAGAGATCGTCGTCGAGAGGCGTTCCCCGCTCGTTCACGCGGCCTTTCCGATAGCACATTCCGCTCGGATACTCGATGCCGTCCTGATGGGCCTCCTGGTCTACCGGCTCCCCACCCCCTTCCTCCCTGGGAGCATCCCGCTGGCCCAGACGGCGCTGGCCGCCCTGGTCCTCGTCAGCCTCTTCCGGCGGCCCACCCGCCGTCTCGGACGGGCCGCCTGGTACCCGTGGCTGTGCCTCGCCCTGCTCGCCTTCGTCCTCGCCGGCTCGTCCTTCGACGGCCTCGACGCCCTGCGCCGGGCGGCGAACATCGCGCTCGTCATGCTCGCCGCGGGCTTCCTCGCGAGCGGGCGGATCGACGTGGTCTCGGGGCTCAAAGGACTCGCCGCGGCGCTGTCGCTGAACGCCGTGCTGTTCGTCGCGGGACTCGCCCCGGACAGCTACCAGGGCGCCCTGACCGGCTACCTGCAGGACAAGAACGTGGCCGGTCTCGTCTACGGAGCGGCGGCGCTGCTGGTCTCGGCGCTCAGCTCGCGGCTGTGGCTGCGGATCGGCGTGCTCGCGCTCGGAGCCGCTGCGGTCGTCGCCACCGACTCCCGCACGTCGATGGCGGCCTACGCCTGCGCGCTCGTGTGGCTCGTCGCGGCGCCGTACCTGCGCCTGCTCTTCCGCGCGCTCCTCGGCGGCGGCCTCGTCCTGCTGTTCCTCTGGGCCGAGCGGAACCTGGCGACGGCGGGCGACTACGGGGTGGAGCGGGCCGGCTCCGACGCCCTGCGCGCCCGCATCCTCGACGCCTCGGTCGACAAGGTGGCGCTCTCGCCGTGGACCGGCTCCGGACTCGGCGAGGCGACCGCGCGGGTCGACGGGATCGACTGGTTCTTCCACAACTCCTACCTGGCGCTGATGGCCGAGGGCGGCGTCGTGCTGCTCGTCGGCGTCGTCGGCACCGTGCTCGTGGCCGGCTTCGCGACGACGGCCGCCGGGGCCGGGAGCCGCCCGGGGCACGCGGTCGGCGCGGCGAGCATCCTGGTGCTGCTGTGCGCGACGCAGCTGGGCGAGGTGTTCTTCGCCCCGATCTCGTTCGTCGTGATCGGCGCGGGTCTCGCTCTGCTCGCGGAGCGGTCCGCTCGCGCCCGCGCTCTGCCGCCGGAGTAGCGCCTCCCGCGTCCGCCCGATCCGGCGCGGATCCACGGGTCCGGGGCGCGGAGGTCCCGGTCGGCGGGCCCTTCCCGGCGCGACGGAGGTCGCCTGGTGGGGCCCCGGCCGACCGCCGCTCAGACGCGGCCGCGCTCGCGGACCGCGTCGCGGAGGACCGCGCGGACGCCCGCCCACATGTGCCGCGCGTTCAGCTCGGCCAGCACCCGCTCCCGGCCCGCGCGGGCGACCTCGGCCCGCTTCCCGTCGTCGCTCAGCACCGCCTCCAGCACCGCCGCGATCCCCGCCGGGTCGTGCAGGGGCAGCGCGAAGGACGTCTCGCCGTCGCGGACGTAGCCGGTCATCGCGGCGCTCGCGGTGACCGCCGTGCAGGTCCCGCAGCCGGAGGCCTCCAGCAGGACGCTCTGGCCCGTCGGGTAGGCGAGGTCGTGGCTGGTGACGACGACGAGCTCGGCGTCGCGCAGGTTGTCGCGGTGCCGGCCGACCGGGACGGGATCGTGCAGGACGACGTTGGCCGGCAGCACTCGCGACGGCCGCCGTGCAGGAGTGGTCACGATGTCGAACCGCCGGTGCGGCAGGCGCTCGGCGGCGGCGACCAGCGAGTCGAAGTCGCGCCCGCGGTCGACCCCGACGGCGAGCACCTCGAACCGCTTCGGACGCGGCGGAACGGGCCGGTAGTAGTCGGAGTCGACCCCGAAGAGCACCGGTGCGATCCGCCGCTCGTCGACGCCGTGCCGGGCGAAGACCTCGCGCTGGTTCTCGCTGAGCACGACGAGCCGGTCCACGCCCTGGAGCAGCCGGACCACCTGTCGGCGCCGCTCCGGCGAGCCGTTGAGCAGCTCCTCCGCCCACCAGCAGGAGAGGACCACGAGCGGCGTGCGGCCGTACGGCCCGAGCCGCGCGCGCCGGAGCAGGGCGGGGAGGCCCGCCTCCGGCTCGAGCACGCAGAGCACCGCGTCGGCCGAGCGGACCGCCCGGAGTGCGCGCAGCTGCGTGTCCACGTTCAGCCCCGTGCGGTGCTCCACGACGTCGCGGAGCTTCACGTGCGCGGGCCGAGACGCGTGACCGGGGACGAGGAGCCGCGTCGAGTCGTCCCGGAGGAGGTCGGCCCGGTACGGCAGCCTCCCGCGGGCGAAGGGCTCGCCCGGAGCCAGGCGCAGTGTCGAGTGCTTGAGGAACAGTCCGAGCACTCTGAGGACTTCCGGTTCGCGGGTCATCGTCGTCCTTTCCCGAGGGAGGAGGAGAGGCTCCCCGCGGCATTCCCCGGAAAGCGGATCGGTCTCCTGGCGGGAGGATCAGGAATCATCGGAGAGGGCCATCCGCGCCAGAAGTCCGTCGATAGCCGACTTCCCGGAGGACGGCGAGTAGGAATCGTTCCAGCGGGCACGATCCCTCTCCCGCGACTCCGATAGTCCTCTCTTCTTCCGGGCTCTGATCAGCTCGGCCAGAGCCCTCGGATCCCCGGCTCGGAACGTGGCGCCGATCGACGGGCCGACGACCTCGGGGAGCGCACCGGCGTCGCTCACCACCACGGGGACGCCGGCCGACATCGCCTCCGTCACGACCAGGCCGAACGACTCCGGCTGCACCGACGGCACCACCAGGAGGTCGATCCGCGCGAAGAGGTCGCCGGGCTCGATCCACCCCGGCCGGTCCACCAGAGCGGCGACCGGAGCGAGGGCCGCCTCCACCTCGCGACGCTCCCGCTCCGCCACGAAACGGGGCTCGCCCGCCAGCACCAGGCGATACGCGCCCGGTTCCCCGGCCTCCAGCAGCGCCAGCGCCTCGGTGAGGACCCGCACCCCCTTCGCGAGCGAGGGACGCCCGAGGAAGCCGAGGACGGTCGTCCCGTCCTTCCGCGGCCGCGCCTCCGGCAGCTCGACGCGGCGGCTCCAGTTCGGCAGCACGGTCGACCCGGGGACGACCCCCGCGAGGTAGCGAGAGGGGACGAGGGTCGCCAGCGCGCCGCGGCGGGCCACGGGCGCGAGCAGCCGCTGCAGGCCGGACGGGCGCTGGTGCAGATGCACGATCCGCCGCGGACGCCCTGCGGTCGCGACGGCCGGCACCAGCCCGTTGCACCACAGCACGCCCTCGCGGGAGGAGGCGTCCCAGCGCCGCAGCGCGCGCATCCAGGCGGGTCTGCCCGCGGCCTCGAGCTCGACGACCCGGTGGCCGGCGGCGAGGGCGGCGGCGACGAGCGCACGCGGCTCCGAGGGGCCGACGACCACGACAGGGACCTCGAGCGCCTCCAGCGCCTCCGCGATGCTCAGCAGCATCACCTCGCCGCCGCCGATGTCGCCGTTGTTGGTCGCGAGCGCCACCGGAGGCCGCCCGGCGCCGCCCGCTCCCCCGTGGATCATCCGCCGCCCCGCCCGCCTCCGTGCGGCGCCCCCGCGGCCCGCGGGCCCATCCTCACCGAGACGAGCGCCCGGCTCCACCGCCCCGGACGGGCTCCGCGGGCCGCGGGAGCGCTGGAATACTGACCGGATGGAGCTCGTGGGCGTTCTCTGGGCCGACGAGGCCGTGCCGCTGGTGTCGGCGTTCGTCCACCGGCGGGCCGACGCGGCGGGCCTGCGCGCACTCGTGCTCAAGGGACCGACCGCCGCCGCCGACCGGCTCCGGCCGCCCCGCGCCTCCGGCGACGTCGACCTGCTGGTCGCCCCCGACGACCTGCCCCGGATCCTGGCTCTCCTGGCCGCCGACGGCTGGACCGAGCGGCCCTGGCCGGACGGACCGACGCTCGCGGCCAAGCACTCGCGCTCCTACCGGCACGCCGCGTGGCCGGTCGACATCGACGTGCACTGGCGGTGGCCGGGATTCCTCGTGCCGCCGCGCGACGCCTTCGAGGCGCTGTGGAGCCGGCACCGGATCGTGGAGCTGGCCGGCCGTCCGGTCGCGACCGCCAGCGTCGCCGACTCGGCACTCGTGCTGGCGCTGCACGCGCTCCGCGACGCCTGGCAGATCACCGACCCGCGCCTCACGCGGCCCTCCGACTACGACCTGCTCGTCGAGGCGGTGGCCGCCCGCGCGGAGCTGCACGCTCCGCTCCGGGCGGCTGCGGAGGAGCTCGGCGCCGTCCAGACCGCGCAGCCCTTCCTCGACGCGCTCGGCATCCGCGCGCGCGCCGGGGAGGTGCCCGCGGCCGAGCTGCGGGCGTGGCGGATCAACGCGAGCTCGCCCCACGCCTCCGCGGGGTGGGTGCAGGCCGTGCGCGCGGCCGGCTGGCGGCAGCGGCCGCTGCTCCTCGCCCGCGCCGTCTTCCCCGCTCCCCACGCCCTGCGTGCCGCCGACCCCGCCATCGGCCCGCGCCGGATCGACGTGGCGGCCGGCTGGTGGCGGCGGCTGCGCCGCGGCGCCCGCACGGCTCCGCTCGCGTGGGACCACCTCCGACGGACGGACAGGACCTGACATGACCCGCCGGCTGATCCGCGCCCCCTTCGGGCTCGGCGTGCGCTTCACCTTCGACGACACCGTCCCCGACCGCTTCGTGACGGAGGTGGAGGAGTCGTGGAACGACGTGGACGACGACGCCGATCGCCCGGGCTCCGAGTACCGGGTGTCGCTGACCGAGCCGGTCGGGGAGCCGGGAGTGATCGCGCAGCCGACCGAGGACGCCCTCGCCGAGCACATCGGCGCCGCGCTCACCCTCGCGGCGGCCGACGCCTGCGAGGGCCGGCTGCTCAGCGTGCACGCCTCCGCGGTCGCCCTGACCGACGGCCGCGTCGTCGCGTTCGTCGGCCGGCCCGGTGCCGGGAAGTCGACCCTCGTGAGCCTCGCCGCTCGGCGGTACGGGTACGTGACCGACGAGACGCTCGCCGTCCGCCGCGACGGGCGGGTGCTGCCGTTCCGGAAGCCCGTCGCCCTCCTCGACGGCGGCGACTGGAAGCGGCACCGCTCCCCCGCCGCGATGGGCCTGCAGCCGCTGCCGGACGCTCCGCTGCGCCTGGCCACCCTGCTCCTGATCGCCCGCGACCCCTCCGGCCCGGCGGAGCCCCGGCTCGAGCCGATCGCCTTCGACGAGGCGCTCTCGGTGCTGCTGCCCGAGCTGAGCCACTTCGCACGGCTGCCCGCGGCGCTGCACCACCTCGCCGGGCTGCTCGACTCCGTCGGCGGGGCGCAGGTGCTCCGCTACCGCGAGGCGGAGACCGTGCTGCCGCTCCTGGAGCGGATCGGGGAGCCGTCGCCGGTCGTCGCCGATGCACCCGAGGCCGATCCGGCGGCGCCCGGCCCGGGCCTGCTCGCGCGCGCCGCCGGCGTCGAGTGGGTCGAGCGCGACGGAGTGGTCAGCTGCCTCCTCGACGAGCGGGTCGAGACGCTGACCGGGATCGGCCCGGTGCTGTGGCGTGCTCTCAGAACGCCCGCGACGGTCGACGCGCTGACCGGGGCCGTCATCGCCGAGCACGGCGCCCCGCCCGCGGGCGACCCCCGGGCGCACGTCGAGGCCGTGCTCGACGCGATGGTCGAGCACGGCCTCGTGGTCCACGGCGCCTGACGGCGCCGAGCGCGCGGCTAGCCCGTGCGGACGTTCGGCCCGACGGAGCCGCGGGCGATGAACAGGTCGAGCAGGTTCACGAGCCCCACCGCGCGGATGTAGAGCGCCGCGACGTCGTAGCGGCCGACGGGGAGCGCCTCGAGGGCGGCGGGCCCGGTCGGGTTGGTCGAGCGGTTCTGCGCGTTGACGTCGATCTGGATGACGTCCCGCAGGGCGGCGAAGACCGGGGTGATCGCGGTGGTGACAACGGCTCCGACAAGAGCAGGCAGGGCCGCGAGCAGCGGGTTCAGCACGTTCAGGACCAGGGTCAAGACGCTGGCGAGCACGCCAGCGCCGTTCAGCGGGATCCCGAGGATCCTGATGTTCTCGCGCAGCCGCTGTGTGAGCACGGTGACCAGCGACGTCGTGAAGGCGGTCAGGGCCGCCGCCGGAACGCCGAGTCCGCTGTCCACGAGGAGCGTCGAGTTCGGCGGGAGGTTGTTGAGGAAGGCGGAGTAGGAGCCGAACTGCGTGTTCCCGGGCTGCCCGGGAGCCGGCCCGAGGAGGGAGGCGAGATCGATGGTCAGTGTCGCCGGAGTCGTCCCGAGGCTCGCCTGGATCGGCTGACCTCCACCCGGCAGGTTCCCCGCGAGGATGGCGGCGGTGTCGACGGTGACAAGACCGATATTGCCGATCGTCGTCAGGGCGGTCGTCACTTGAGTGACGAGAGCTGTCAGCGCCGTCGACGTGAGCACCAGGTTCA
Source organism: Rathayibacter sp. AY1F9 (assembly GCF_002932155.1). Classification (NCBI taxonomy): domain Bacteria; kingdom Bacillati; phylum Actinomycetota; class Actinomycetes; order Micrococcales; family Microbacteriaceae; genus Rathayibacter; species Rathayibacter sp. AY1F9. The sequence goes on from NZ_PSVA01000027.1 coordinate 18,315, forward strand.
GCCTGGTGATCTGGTAGTCGCGCTGCAGGTTGTCCGACCCGGGCACGCAGGCCGACTGAAGAGCTGCGCGTCCGGTGACGGCGCCGATCTGCAGAGTGAGCCCGGCAACGTTGGTCAGGAGGTCAGACAGACCAGGCCCGCCGACGGCGGCGAGGATCGCCTGCAGGTTGACGGTGCCGAAGTCGGGGTAGCTCCCCGACGTCGGGGTCAGCGCCAGCTGGCCGGCATTGGTGATCGCACCGGAGGCTCCGCGGACGGTGCCGGTGGTGCTCGCCTCCGCGTACTGGTTGAGGGTGCCGACGCCGGCGGGAGCCGCCAGCGTGAGGAGGGAGGAGAGCGTGCCGGTCAGCCCGGTCGCGTTCACGGCGATGCCGTTCAGTACCGTGGCGTTGACGCCGCCCGTCACGACGACCGGGTCGGGCGGATTCGGTCCCGACGCCGGCGCAGTCGCCGTCACGCCCGAGACACCGGCGACATTGTCGAGGTTCACGCCGCCGAGGAAGCCGCTGAGGAGGCGTCCGCGGGCGACCGCCTGGAAGACCGTGCCCACCGGGAAGCAGCTGATCGAGACGGCGGAGGCGGACTGCGCCAGCATCACCGCGGGCACCGACCAGACCGCTCCGGCCACGACCGTCCGCCGTGCGAAGACGCCCGCGGAATTCGCGCTCTTCTTCTCGCTCTTATCGCTGATATCGCTGGATGCGAGCGGATTAGACTCCGACATTGGCGGCCCTCCGGTGCTGTCGCTCGACGTACACCCCTTGGCGCGTCGGCGGCAAACATAGCGAGAGAGGCGTCGCGATAAGAGGCGCTGGCGGATTTCTACTCGCAGTGGCGGCGATCAGCGGAGAGGACGCGGAGAAGATGGCAGAGGACCCCCGGCTCCTTCTCTGGCGGCGCCGCCCGGACACGGCCTCCGTCGATCTGAACGGGCGCGTCCTGGTGCTCCCGCTGGACGTCTCCCCGATGGGCAGCCCCTACGCGCTGCGCGAGAGCGTGGCCGCGACCTGGCGCGCGCTCGACGACGAGCCGCAGGACTTCTCCGGCCTGGCCGACCGGCTCGCCCGCCTCCACACCACCGATCCCGGCGCCATCGCCGACGACCTGGCGCGCGTGCTGAGCGGGCTGGAGGAGCTGCTCCTGGTCGAGAGCAGCCCGCGCGGCGAGGAGTCCCGATGAGCGTCGCGAGCGTCGTCGTCCCCAGCTACGCGGGTGCGGCGCGCCTGCCCCGCCTCCTCGCCGCCCTCGCGGCTCAGACCCACCGCGACCTCGACGTGGTCGTGGTCCTCGACGGCGTCGTCGATGCCAGCGAGCGCGCCCTCGACGCCTCCCCCGTGCCCGTGCGCCGCGTCGTGCTCCCCGAGAACCGGGGGCGCTCCGCCGCGCTCACCGCCGGCTTCGACGCCGCGCGGGGCGACGTGCTGATCCGCTGCGACGACGACCTCGAGCCCGGCCCGGGCTGGGCCGCCGCGCACGTCGGGGCCCATCGGGACGCGGTCGCCGGCGTCGTCGGCCTCTGCCCCGACGTCGACCCGGGCACCGCCTACTCCCGCGCCTACGGCCGGCCCGCCGGCGAGCGCTTCCGCCGCGGCGCCTACGCGGCGGGTTCCGACGCCTCCTGGCGCTACTGGGGCGGCAACGTCTCGGTGACGCGGGCGACGTACGACCGGGTCGGCGGCTACAGCACCGACTACCGCGAGTACGGCTGGGAGGACGTCGACTGGGGCTACCGGCTGCACCGCCTGGGAGTGCCGGTGCGGATCGAGCCCGGCGCCGAGGCCCTGCACCACGGCGCCTCCGTCTCGGCGGCGGTCCGCAGCCGGCGCGCGTTCCTCTCGGGGGCGGCCCGCCGCACCTTCGAGCGGCTGCACCCCGAGCAGGTGCGGGAGGCGGTGCCCGCGGCCGGCGCGTGGGACGCGGCCGTGCGCCTCCTGGCCCGCGGCGGGAGCGAGCGGCGGACGGCACTGGTCGCGGGAGTCGCGGACGCCGCGCTCGGAGTGGTGCCCCGCCCGGTCGGCGAGAAGCTGGTCGCGCTCGCCGTCGAGTCCGCGGCGATCGCGGGCTACGACCGCGGCAGAGGGCGTCCCGCGCACGGGTGACGGCGGCGCGGATCGACGGACCCGCGGGCCCGGCAGCGGCGCCGACGCCGTGCGGGAGCCGATCTAGGCTCCCCCGCATGCGAGTCCTTCTGGTGGGCGGAGCGGGCTACATCGGGAGCCACACCGCCGTCGCGCTCCTCGAGAGCGGCCACGAGGTGCTGGTCGTGGACGACCTCTCGCACGCGAGCGAGCGGACCCTCGACGCGGTGGAGGAGCTGACCGGCTCAGTGGTCCCCCGCCTGATCGCCGACGCGCGCGACACGGCCGCGCTGACCCGCTTCCTCGCCGCCCACGGACCGGTCGACGCCCTGGTCCTGCTCGCCGGGCTCAAGTCGGTCGGCGACTCGGTGCGGCGGCCCCTCGAGTACTGGACGGTCAACGTCGGGCTCGCCACCGCGGCGTTCTCGGTCGCGGCGGAATCGGGGATCCGCACCGTCGTGTTCTCGAGCTCGGCGGCCGTCTACAGCCCGGGCGGCGCGATGCCGGTCGGGGAGGACTCCCCCGCCGGGCTGAGCGCGGCGAGCCCCTACGGCGCGACCAAGCGCGTCATCGAGGAGATCCTCGGCGACGCCGCGCGCGCCGATCCCCTCCTGCGCGCGGTCAGCCTCCGCTACTTCAATCCCATCGGCGCGCACCCGTCGGGGCGCATCGGCGAGGATCCGGCTACGGCGCCGGGGAGCCTCCTGCCCGTGCTGACGCGGGCCGCGGGCGACCCCTCCCGGTGCGTCGACGTCCTCGGCGACGACTACCCGACCCCCGACGGCACGGGGCTGCGCGACTACATCCACGTCTGCGATCTCGCGGCCGGGCACGTCGCGGCGCTCGAGCGCGCGCGGCCCGGGCACCGGGTCTACAACCTCGGCACGGGCTCGCCGACGAGCGTCCTCGAGCTGATCGACGAGGTCGAGCGCGCGAGCGGGGAGACGGTCCGGTGGCGGGCCGTGGGGCGCCGGCCGGGCGACCTCGCGGCGAGCTGGGCCGACCCGGCACGCGCCGAGCGGGAGCTGGGCTGGCGGGCGGTGCGCACCGTCCGCGAGGGCGTCCGCGACCAGTGGCGGTGGCAGACCCTGCAGCGCATCGGCGTCTCCTGATCCTTCCGGCACGGCGTCACTGAAAGAGTGATTTCTTCTTCTCCGCGACTCTCCTCCATCGTTGTGATCTCCGAGGGAATAGCGCCTCCGCGACGCACTCCAGACGATCCTCGCCATTCCACTCGCGGCTTATCCGGATTATCGGACTCTCCTTTCCCCGTCGTTCTGCGACGACTCGTACTCGCCTTTCGATTCCTTCTCCACGAGCCGGTTAGCTTCTACTGCACTGCTGATCGGTCACCGACGACGGATAAGCATTCGGAGCCGCTCCCGTCTCCGGATGGCCGCCCGATCCTCACCGCACGCCCGGGGGAAGGGGCCCATCATCACTGCCGTCATCGACGCGACCACCCGTTCCCGATCCGTCCCGCCGGTCGGTCCCGGCCTGATCGTGCACGAGTGGGTCGAGCGTCGCGGAGGCGCCGAGCGCGTGCTCGAGGCGATGACCGAGGCCTTCGCCGACGCCGACGTCCGCGTCCTCTGGAGCGACTGCGCCGAGGTCGTCGGCAGGCCCGTATCGGAGTCCTGGCTGGCGCGCACGCCGCTGCGCCGCCACAAGGTCCTCGCCCTGCCGGCGATGCTGCCCACGTGGCGGCTCCCGGTCGGCGCCTCCCGCGAGTGGGTGCTGGTCAGCTCGCACCTCTTCGCCCACCACGTCCGCACCAGCGGACCGACCCGCAAGCTCGTCTACGCGCACACCCCGGCCCGCTACATCTGGGAGCCCGACCGCGACGGCCGCGGCAGCAGCCTCGCCGCCCGCACCGCGAGCCTGCTCCTCAAGCCGATCGACCGCCTCCGCGCCGCCGAGGCCTCCTCCATCGCCGTGAACAGCCTCTTCACCGGGCAGCGGGTGCGCGACGCGTGGCACCAGCCGTCGCGGGTCATCTACCCGCCGGTGAACACCGAGCTGCTCTCGACGATCACCGACTGGCGCTCCCCGCTCGACGACGACGAGCTGCGCCTCCTCGACTCGCTCGCCCGGCCGTTCATCCTGGGCGCCTCGCGGTTCGTCCCCTACAAGCGCCTCGAGAAGGTCATGGACGCCGGAGCCCGCACCGGGCTCCCGGTCGTCATCGCCGGGCACGGCCCCTGGGAGGCGCGGCTCCGCGCCTACGCCGAGGAGATCCGGGCCGACGTGACCTTCGTCATCTCGCCCTCCGACCAGCTGATCCGCGCGCTCTACGCGCAGGCGCTCGTGTACGTCTTCCCCGCCGTCGAGGACTTCGGGATCATGCCCGTCGAGGCGATGGCCTGCGGGACGCCGGTCATCGGGACCGACATCGGCGGAGTGCGCGAGAGCGTGTCCCTCGCCGGCGGGGGCGTCATCGCCGACCTCGAGGGCGATCCCGACTGGAGCGACCTGCTGCGGCGTGCGCTCGCGCTCGACGTCGACGCCTTCCGGGCTCGCACCCGGGTCTTCTCGCGCCGGCGCTTCATCGCCGAGATCCAGGACTGGGTCGCCGAGCAGACCGCCTGACGACGGCGCTCCCCGCCGCGGGAGGCCGTCCGTGCGCGCGTCACCGTGCGTGCGGACGACCCTCCCGCGGAGGGATCAGAACAGGCCGCGCGGGGGCTCGATCGAGGCGAGGACGCCGGGAGCGGCGATCACGCTGAGGCGGCCGACCTCCTCCGGGGTCAGCTCGGGCAGGCGCTGCGCGAGGTCGAGGAAGCGCTCGATCTCGGACTCCTCGAGCACGTCGGCGGCGAGCGTGCGGAACTTCGACACGTACTGCTCGCGGCTGAACGGATGCGCGCCCAGCGGATGCGCGTCCGCCACCGCGATCTCGTCGACGATCGTCGTGCCGTCCGTCATCAGGATCTCGACGCGCGCGCCGAACGCCTTCTCGCCCGGATCGGTGGAGTGGTAGCGGCGCGTCCACTCCGCGTCCTCCTGCGTCGTGACCCGGTGCCAGAGCGCGATGGTGTCGGCGCGGGCGGCCCGCTCGGGGGCGTAGCTGTGCACGTGGTGCCAGGCGCCGTCCTGCAGCGCCACCGTGAAGATGTACGGCACGGAGTGGTCCAGCGTCTCGCGGGACGCGGCCGGGTCGTACTTCTGCGGGTCGTTCGCGCCCGAGCCGATCACGAAGTGCGTGTGGTGCGAGGTGTGCAGGACGATCCGCTCGACGCGCTCGGGATCGGCGGCCTCGGGGTGCGTCCGGTGCAGGCGGCGGGCGAGGTCGATCAGCGCCTGCGCCTGGTACTCGGCCGAGTGCTCCTTCGTGTACGTGTCGAGGATCGCGCGCTTGGCCTCGCCGCGGTCGGGCAGCGGGACGTCGTAGCTCGCGTCGGCGCCGTCGAGCATCCAGGCGATGACGCCGTCCTCGCCCTCGTAGATCGGCGACGGGCTGGCCTCGCCGCGCATCGCCCGGTCGACCGCCTCGATCGCCATCTTCCCCGCGAAGGCCGGCGCGTACGCCTTCCAGCTCGAGATCTCGCCCTTGCGCGACTGCCGCGTGGCGGTCGTCGTGTGCAGGGCCTGCGCGACGGCCTGCTCGATGGTCGCGACGTCGAGGCCGAGCAGCGTGCCGATCCCGGCGGCGGCCGAGGGGCCGAGGTGCGCCACGTGGTCGATCTTGTGCCGGTGCAGGCTGATCGCGCGCACCAGGTCCACCTGGACCTCGTAGCCGGTGACGATGCCGCGGACGAGCTGCGCCCCGCCGATGCCCGCGTGCTGGGCGACGGCGATCAGCGGAGGGATGTTGTCGCCCGGGTGCGAGTACTCGGCCGCCAGGAACGTGTCGTGGTAGTCGAGCTCGCGCACGGCGACTCCGTTGGCCCAGGCCGCCCACTCGGGCGAGACCCGGCGGGCCGGGTCGACGCCGAGGACGACCGAGCCCTGGCCGCCGATGGAGGCGGGGTGCGCGAGAGCCTGCGCGCGGGCGGCGACGACCGGGCGGCGCAGGAGCGACGCGGTGGCGACGGCGGCGTTGTCGATGACCCGGTTGACCACCATCTCGGCGACCTCGTCGTCGATCTCGACCGGATCGGCGGCGACCTCGGCGAGCGCGTGGGCGAGCTGCCCGTGTCGCGGGAGCTCCTCGTCGCTGCGGTGGACGCGGACGTGGTGTTCGTGCACGGGCGGCTCCTTCGTCTCTCCCCCAGGCTATCGCCCGCCTCCGGCCCGGGCCGCGCGGGCAGAATGGGCGGATGTCCTCCCCCACGCGCGTCGCGGCGCTCGACTGCGGCACCAACTCCCTCCGCCTGCTGATCGCCGACGTGGAGGGCGGCCGCCTCCGGGACGTCCAGCGCCGCACCGAGCTCGTGCGGCTGGGCCGCGGGGTCGACCGCACCGGCCGCTTCGACCCGGCCGCGCTCGAGCGGACCCTCGCCGTCACCCGCGAGTACGCGGCCGCCGCGCAGGAGGCCGGCGCCGAGCGCCTCCGCTTCGTCGCCACCTCGGCCACCCGCGACGCGGCCGACCGCGAGGACTTCCTCGCCGCCGTCGAGCGGATCCTCGGCGTCACCCCGGAGACGATCTCCGGCGAGGAGGAGGCGCGGCTCTCCTTCCGCGGCGCGGTCTCGGCCGTCGACTCCGCCCGGCCCGTGCTGGTCGTCGACCTCGGCGGCGGCTCGACCGAGCTCGTGCTCGGCGGAGCGGAGCCGGAGCAGGCGCACTCGATGGACGTCGGCAGCGTCCGCCTGACCGAGCGCCACCGCCGGGCCGCCGAACCGACGGAGGGCGAGCGCGCGGCGATGCGGGCGGACGTGGGCGCCGCGCTGGCCGCCTCCTCCGTCGACCTCTCGCAGGCCCGGAGCGTCGTCGGCGTCGCCGCGACCGTGCTGACGATCACCGCGCACGTCCTCCGCACCACCGACCGCGCCGCGCTCGAGACGTCCCTCCCCCTCTCCGACGTCCTCGCCGCCTGCGACGAGCTCGCCGCGCTGTCTCCGGAGGGGACGGCGGCCCTCCCCTGGGTCCGCCCGGGGCGCGAGGACGTGCTGGCGGCCGGCGCGCTGGTCTGGGGCGAGGTCCTCCGCGCGGTCCACGAGGCATCGCCGGGCGTCGACCGGGTCCACTCGACCGCGCACGACATCCTCGACGGCATCGCGCTCGGCCTCGCCTGACGCCCGCGCGGGTCAGGCGGTGAGGGCGCTCCCGGAGTCGCGCGGGAGCCGGGCGGCGGCGGCGAGCGGCACGAGGGTCAGCACCGCGAGGGCGAGGAAGGCGACGCGGTACGGGACGAGGCCGGGCCCGATCGCGGTGCCGACGGAGAGCGCCACCGCGCCCACCGCGACTCCGAGGCCGGCCGCGATCTGCTGCGTGGTGGCGTTGAGGGTGTTCGCGCCCGACATCCCCTCCTGCGGGACCTCGGCGAACGTGACGGTGTTGTAGGCCGTGAAGCCCGCCGAGCGGGCCACTCCGCTCAGCACCAGCAGCGCCACCACGAGCGCCACCGGAGTCGCAGGCTCGAGGAACGCCATCGCCGCCATGCACGCCGCCCCGACCGCGCTCGCCGCGACCAGCACCCCGCGGAAGCCGAGGCGCCGCAGCAGCGGAGTCGTAGCCGGCTTGATCGCCAGGTTGCCGGCGAAGAGCGCCAGCACCACGGAGCCGGCCTGCACCGGGCTCCAGCCGAACGCGTCCTGGAACAGCAGCGGGAGCAGGAACGGCACCGCGTTCACGGTCGCCCGGTAGAGCGATCCGCTCGCGTTGGCGACCCGGAAGGTGCGGAAGCGGAAGGCGTCGAGCCGCACGAGCGGATGCTCGGCGCGGCGCAGGTGCCGCACGGCGAGCGCCGTCACGACCGCGCCGACGAGCAGCGGCGCCACCGCCCGCCCGTCCAGCTCGGAGCCGGTGAGGAGCCCCGCCGCTCCGACCAGCGCGCCGAGCCCGACCGCGACGAGCACCAGCCCCGTGACGTCGAGCGGGGTCGGCGCGCTCTCGGAGGTGGCGGGGACGATCCGGCGCGCGATCGCGAACGCGACGACCCCGAGGGGCAGGTTGATCAAAAAGATCCAGTGCCAGGAGGCGACGGTGGTGAGCAGCCCGCCGAGGAACGGCGCGATCACGGGGGCGACCAGTCCCGGCCAGACCAGGATCGCGATGGCGTGGATGATCCCCTCCCGCGGAGTCGCCCGCAGCACCGCGAGCCGGCCGACCGGCACCATCAGCGCGCCGCCGACGCCCTGCAGGACCCGGGCGCCGACCAGCAGCGGCAGCGTGGGGCTGAGCGCGCAGAGCAGGGAGGCGAGGGTGAAGACGGCGATCGCGGTGGTGAAGACGCGGCGCACGCCGAAGCGCTCGCTGAGCCAGCCCGAGGCCGGGATGAGGACGGCGACGGTGAGGAGGAACGCGGTGACGGTGATCGAGACCGCGGCGGAGTCGACGCCCAGGTCGGCGGCGATCGCGGGCGCGGCGGTCGTCACGATCGTGGCGTCGAGGTTCTCCATGAAGAAGCAGCCGGCGACGAGCAGCGCGAGGGAGCGGTGGCGGGGGTCCGTGCTGTCCTCCTCGTCGTGGGGCTGTCGGCGGCGAGCGTAGCGCGGCGACGGCGCGGCCGCCGGGCGGGTACCGTCGCAGCATGAGCGCTGCAGCCGAGACCAGGACGATCCAACTCCGACGCTACGAGCTGATGGACGGGGTGATGGACGACTTCCTCGCCTGGTTCCCCGAGCGGATCGTGCCGGCGCGCGAGGCCCACGGCTTCCGGATCGAGTTCGCCTACGCCGACCGCGAGGTGAACGAGTTCGTCTGGGCGGTCAGCACGGCCGGCGACGCCGACGCGTTCGCCGAGGTCGAGCGGGCGTACCTGGCCTCGCCCGAGCGCGACGCCGCCTTCGCGGGCGAGCCGAAGCGCGTCGCGGTGCAGCACGTGCGGCTGGTCGAGCGGATCGTCTGACCCGGGCGGCGTCCGAGCCGAGCGGCGTCCGACCCGGGCGCCGTCGTCTCCGGGGCGCCGCCGACTCCGGGCGCCGTCGGGTCCGGGCCCGTCAGCTCCGGGCGCGCCGCACGGCCGCGAGGACGCCGCGGACCACGAGCGTCCCGACCGCGATCGACCCGATCGCTCCGGTCAGGCGCGCCCAGACGTGCTTCGGCCGGTCGATCCCGGCGCGGTCGGCGGGCGAGGGGAGCGAGGCGGGCGCGAGCGTGCGGCCCGCGGCTCCCGCCTCGGCCATGTGGGCGAGCCGGCGCACGGCCTCGCGGTTGCGGATCCAGAGGAACGAGTGCATCAGCGGCTTCGGGACGAGCGTGCCCGGGCCCTTCACGGGCGCCTCGTGCATCCGCACCTTCGCGCCGCGCGCGTGCGGCTCGACCTCGACGCGCACCCGGGCCTCGCCGAGCGGCCAGCCGGCGGCCTGGATGACCATCCGGCGCGGCGGGTCCCACTCGAGGACCGTGGTGCGGTCGTCGATCACGAGCGGCCAGAGGCCGAAGGAGTGGTGCAGCTGCGAGCCCACGTGCGGGAAGTCGGCGTCGACCTTCCGCATCCGCGACGCGCCGACGACCCAGCTCGGGAACAGCCAGCCGGAGGCGAGCACCGCGAAGACGGACTCGGGCGGGCAGTGGACGACGCGGGTGGTGCGGGACATCGCGGACTCCTTCGAGTGGTGGTGGGGCGCGTGGCGGCGCCGTCCCTCAGCCTGGCAGGCCGGGGGCGGCGACGGGCGCAGCGCAACGGCGGCGGCTCAGGCCGGGTGCGCCTCCGGCGACAGGTCGGGGGACTCGCGCACCCCGAACTCGTGCCGCAGCGCGCTGCGGGCGGCGTGCCAGCCGGCCATGCCGTGCACGCCCGGCCCGGGTGGGGTGGACGAGGAGCAGAGGTAGAGCCCCTTCGCGGGCGTCCGCCACGGGTCGGTCGTGAGGACCGGGCGCGAGAGCAGCTGCGCGACGCTCGCGGCTCCGGCGGCGATGTCCCCGCCCAGGTAGTTCGGGTTGTAGGCCTGCATGTCGCGGGCGGTCATCGAGGAGGCGCCGATCACGCGGTCGCGGAACCCGGGGGCGAAGCGCTCGATCTGGGCGGTGATCGCCTCCTGCTGGTCGGCGGGCGAGTACCGGGGGACGTGCGTGTACGCCCAGAGGACGTGCTTGCCCTCGGGCGCCCGGGTCGGATCGACGATCGAGGGCTGCGCCACCAGCACGTAGGGGCTGCGGCTGTGCCGGCCGCGCTTCACGTCGCGCTCGGCGGCCGCGATCTCGGCGCGGCTGCCTCCCACGTGCAGCGTGCCTGCGCTGGCGAGCTCCGGGTTCGTCCACGGCACCGGTCCGTCGAGGGCGAAGTCGACCTTGGCCACGCCGTTGCCGTAGCGGAAGCGCTGGAGGGCCGCGGCGTACGCCGGGGGCAGCCGGTCCCCCGCCATCGCGAGCAGCGCCGTCGGCGTGCCGTCGACGAGCACGGCGCGGGCCGGGGGCAGCTCCGAGAGCGAGGTCACCTCGACGCCGGTCTCGATGGTGCCGCCGTGCGCCCGGAGGTCGTCGGCGAGCGCGTCGACGATCGACTGGCTGCCTCCGATCGGCACCGGCCAGCCGCGCGCGTGGGCGTAGGCGCCGAGCGCCAGGGCGGCCGCGGCCGTCGACGGGCTCGGCATCGGGCGGATCGAGTGCGCGGCGACCCCGGAGAACATCGCCGGGGCGACGTCCTCGCGGAAGCGCAGATTCCACACCGGGGTGCCCTGCTCGAGCACCCGCAGTCCGAAGCGGATCAGCACGCTCGGGTCGGTCGGGATCCGCAGCAGCGCGTCGTTGGTGAAGCCCGCGACGCGGTCGGCCCGCTCGGAGAGAGGTCCCATCAGGGCGCGCCACGCCGCTCCGTCGCGCCCCAGCGCCTCGACCGTGCGGTCGAGGTCGCGGTAGGCGATGCCCGCGCGGCCGCCGTCGAGCGGATGCGCGTACGAGACCGCGGGGACGACCAGCTCGATGCGCCGGTCGAGCCCGAAGGCGCGGAAGAAGCCGGACGCGAGGGCCATCGGGTGCACCGCCGAGCAGACGTCGTGGTGGAAGCCGGGCAGCGTCAGCTCCGCCGTGCGCGCGCCGCCGCCGATCGTCTCGTTGCGCTCGAGCACGGTGACCGAGAGCCCGGCCCGCGCGAGCGTGACCGCGGCGGCGAGGCCGTTGGGGCCCGCCCCGATGACGACGGCGTCGACCACGGTCACTTCCTCCGCAGGGCCGAGACGACGCCCGCGGCGCCGGCGGCGAGGGCCGCGGCGGCCCCCGCGTAGCTCAGGGCGCGGTGGCGGATCATCCAGATCTGGGGCGTCATGGTGTGCGCGCGGTCGCTGAAGAGGCCGCGGGCGCCGTGATCGCCGGGGACCGGCTCGTAGACGTTGTTCGGCAGCATCGGCTCCGTCTTGTCGGGGGCCTGCTGACCGTCGAAGGCGCTGCGGGCGAGGTACCAGTCCATGAAGCGCCCGGCGAAGCGGTCGCCGAGGATGGTGCCAGCGGTCGGCTCGCCGACCCAGGTGCGGCGGCGCGGCTTGTCGGCCACGTCGGCGATCGCGATCGCGCCCACCTCGGGCTCGTAGATCGGCGGCACGGGCTGCGGGTGGTGCGGCAGCTGCGACTTCACCCAGTTGAACTGGATGGTGTTGAGCGCCGGCATGTCGACCTCGGACAGGCGCACGCGGCTCTTCGCGTGCAGCAGCTCCGCGGTGACGGCCTCGGTGAAGCCTCGGGCGCCGAACTTGGAGGCGCAGTACGCGGCCTGCAGCGGGATGCCCCGGTGCGCGAGGGCGGAGCCGACCTGGATGACGTGCCCGCGGTCGCGCGGGGTCATCCGGGAGAGGGCTGCGCGGGTGCCGTTGACGAAGCCGAAGAAGTTGACGCCCACGGCGCGCTCGAAGTCGGCGGGCTCGGTCGAGAGGAACTCGCCGAAGACGCCGACCATCGCGTCGTTGACCCACAGCTCGATCGGGCCGAGCTCGGCCTCGACCCGGTCGGCCGCCGACTCGACGGCCTCGCGGTCGGCCACGTCGGTCGGGATGCCCAGCCCGCGCCGGCCCTTCTGCTCGATCTCGGCCACCGTGGCCGCCAGTCCGTCCTCGCCGCGCGCCAGCACGGCGACGTCCCAGCCGCGGGAGGCGAGCTCGCGGACCGTGGCGCGTCCGAGCCCGGCCGTGCCGCCCGTGACGACGGCGACTCCGCGGCTCATGCGCGGGCCTCGCGGGAGGAGGTCTCGAGGCGGGGGTGCTGCGTCATGGTGCGGGCTCCTTCGTGAGGGCGCGGTGTGCGTCGGGAGTCCCACGCTAGGCGGGAGCGGCGGCGCGGCGCGCGGGGTTGCGCCCGATCGGTGGAGAGCTCGGTGGATCCGCGCCCGGGGAGGAGAATCGCTCCCGACAGCTCCCGGCTCTCCTCCAGAGACCGCCGCCAGACTGACGCCCGCCCGAGCACCCTCCGACCGGATCGACGCATGACCTCTCTCCTCGACCTGAGCCTCGTCTCCGGCCCCCTCGTCGTCGCCGTCTACGTGCTCGCGATCGGAGCGCTCCTCCTCCTGCTCGCCGCCCACGTCCGCGCTCCCCGCCGCGGGCGCTCCCGACGCGGCGGGATCGCCGTCGCGGTCCTCCTCCTGGGCCTGATCGGCGGCGCCGCCCTGGCCGCCCTCGTCGACGGGCCCGACGGCCCGTTCGGCGTCGACTTCACGCCGGTCACCCGGGTCGCGATCGGCCTCGGGATCGGCGGGCTGGGCGTCGCCCTGGTCGTCCTCGGGCACGCGATCGCCCGCCGCCGCGCGCGGGGGGTTCTCGCATCGCTCGCGGCCGGAGTGCTCGTCGTCGCGGCGGCCGCGATGACCGTCAACATCGACTTCGGCCAGTACCCCACGGTGCGCAGCGCGCTCGGGATCAGCGCGTACTCCGACTCCTCCGTGCCGGTCGCCGCCGCGGACGGACCGCACTCGGACCTCGCGACCTGGACGGCCCCGGCCGGGATGCCCGCCGTCGGCTCGGTCTCGACGGTCGCCATCCCCGCCACCGCGTCGGGCTTCCCGGCCCGCGACGCCGTGGTCTACCTCCCGCCCGCGGCCCTCACCGCGACCCCGCCGCTGCTGCCGGTGATGATCATGCTCTCGGGGCAGCCGGGGTCGCCCTCCGATCCGCTCTCGACCGAGAAGTTCCAGCAGACCCTCGACGCCTACGCCGCCGCGCACGCCGGCCTCGCGCCGATCGTCGTGTCGCCCGACCAGCTGGGCGATCCGGACAGGAACCCGATGTGCGTCGACTCGCCGCTCGGGAAGTCGGCCACCTACCTCACCGTCGACGTCCCGAACTGGATCCGCGCCAACCTGCCGGTGCTCGGCGACGCGCAGCACTGGGCGATCGGCGGCCTCTCGCAGGGCGGGACCTGCTCGATCCAGCTCGGCGCCGGCCACCCGTCGCTCTTCGGCAACATCGTCGACGCCTCGGGCGAGCTCGCGCCGACCCTCGGCAGCGAGGCGGCGACGGTCGCGCAGGGGTTCGGCGACGACCAGGCCGCCTACGAGGCCGCGAAGCCGGTGAACGTCCTCGCGGCGAACGCCCCCTACACCGGCACCGTCGCGATCTTCGGCGTCGGCGCCGAGGACACCTCGTTCCTCCCCGGGGCGAAGACCGTCTACGCCGCGGCCGTCGCCGCCGGCATGAGCGCCACCTACCTCGAGGTGCCGGACAGCGCCCACGACGTCACGGCGTGGTCGGCGACCTTCGACAAGGGCCTCGAGATCCTCGCCGACCGCTGGAAGCTCGTCCCCGCCTCCTGAACGGCTCCGCGCCTCAGGCGCTCTCGACCAGCCGGACCGCCGCCTCGATACCGCCGCTCCACGGCGCTCCGTGGCCCGGGACCACCCAGCGCGCCCCGGTGGGCAGGAGCGCCCGGAGCGACGCGAGCGCCTGCTCCGGCTCGTCGGTGAAGGGCGCGGGCTGCGGACCCGTGCGGCCGGTGAGCACGTGGCGGGTGGTCAGCCCGTCGCCGACGAAGACCGCGTCGGCCAGCGGCACGTGCACGGCGATGCTCCCCGGGGAGTGGCCCGGGAGCGCGATCACGCGGGGAGCGCCCGGCAGGTCGAGCGTCTGCCCGTCGTGCACCTCGACGACCTCGGTGAGCGGCGCGACCGTCGCGATGCCCTTCCGCAGCGCGTAGGCCGCGAAGCCGAGGAGCGGCAGGACGCGCAGCCGCGGTGTCGCGGTCCTCGGCTTCGCCCCGCCCTTCGCCCGCTCGGCGTCGGCGGCGTGCACGTGGACCGGCACGCCGTGGTCGCGGCGCAGGCGCTCGGCGAAGCCCACGTGGTCGGAGTCGCCGTGGGTCAGCACGACGCCGCGCACGTCGTCGAGGGTGCGGCCCATTGCGCGCAGCTCGGCCAGGAGCTCCGGCCAGAGACCGGCCGACCGCGTTCCTCCTCGTGACGGCCCCCGCTCCCGGCACGCCCGTCACCGCCCAGGAGTACCGCGACGCGGCGAGCGCCCGCCTGCTGGACCTCACCGCGCAGCTGGCGGGCGAGGAGGACGCCCTCGAGGCGGCGCGCACGCTGACCGCCTGGGCGACGGGGTTCATCGGGATGGAGATCACCGGCGCCTTCACCCTCGGCGGCGATGTGGAGAGCGCCTGGCGCTTCGGGCTGGGGCGGATCGTCTCCGCGCTCGCTCCGGCCGCGTCGCGCTGAGCGCCGCCGCTCAGGCCCGGCGGAGCGCCGCCTCGTCCTCGAGGAACCGCGGACGGCACGCGACGATCCCGCTGACCAGCAGCACCGCCACTCCGGCGAACAGCAGCGCGTACGCGCCGCCCCAGTCCCCCTGCGCCTCGTAGAGCACGCCGATCAGCAGCGGACCGAGGCAGGCGAGCCCGTAGCCGAGCCCCTGCGTGGCGCCGGAGAGGGTCGAGGAGCCGGTGGTCGTCCGCGTCCGCGCGTTCACGAGCGTCAGCGTCATCGGGAACGTGCTGACGCCGAGCCCGAGGCAGACCACCCACGCCACGGCTCCCTCCAGCGGAGCGACGACGAGGCCGGCGTAGCCGACCGCGAGCAGCGCGCAGCACACCACCACGACCACGACCGGGTTGCGCATCCCCAGCGTCAGCGGCGGCACCACGAAGGCGGCGGCGAGGCCGAACACCGAGAACAGCGCCAGCAGCGCCCCGCCCTGCGCCGGATCCGCGCCCGCGTCGACGAGGATCGTCGGCAGCCAGGTGATGATCCCGTAGGTGTGCAGACCGGTCATCCCGAGCATCAGCACCATCGCCCAGAGCAGCGGCGTGCGCCAGGCCCCGTCCACGCGGCCGCCGGCGGCGGCCGGAGCCGCCCCGCCTCCTCCGCGGGCCGCGAGCGCCGCCCAGAGCAGGCAGGCCGCGGCCGTCATCACGGCCCAGATCCCGATCGCCCAGCGCCACCCCGCCGTCGAGGCCAGCGGCACCGCGACCAGCGGAGCGACGAACTGGCCCACCTGCAGCAGCGCCAGGTAGAGCGAGCTGACCGTCTTGATCCGCTCGGCGAAGTACCGCTTCACGATCGGCACGATGAGCACGTTCGTGGTGCCCACGCCCGCGAAGGCGACGACGGTCGAGAGCACCAGAGCGACCGGGCTCGGGCTGAGCGCGCGGAGGGCGATGCCCAGTGTGGTCACCAGCGTCGCGATCGCGAGCGTGCGCTCCAGGCCGATCCGGCGCGAGACGGCCGCGGCGACGAAGCCGAAGACGGCGAAGGAGGCGGTGACGATCGTCCCCAGCGCCCCGTAGAGCGAGGGCCCGAAGCCGAGATCGGCGCCGATCGTGTCGAGCAGCGGGCTGAAGCCGGTGACGGCGGTGCGGAGGTTCAGCGCGGTGATCGCGATGGCGGCGAGGGCCAGGAGGGCGGTGGCGCGGAGCGTCGGTGCTGCGGTCATGGAGTCCCCGAGAGATAGGATGATGGGATGAATTCTGGCGAGTCTAGCCCCGCGGCGCCGTTCCAGCGCGAGAGCGTGATCGACCACGTCACGGCGCTGTTCCACGAGGAGATCCGCTCCGGCCGCTGGGCCGTCGGCGAGCGGATCCCGGTGGAGGCCGAGCTCGCCCGCTGGACCGGCGCCGGACGCAACTCCGTCCGCGAGGCCGTCCAGGCCCTCGTGCAGGCGGGCCTCGTGCGGCGGGAGCAGGGGCGCGGCACGTTCGTCACCGCGCGCTCGCAGCTCGCCGAGTCGCTGCGCCGCCGCATCCCGAGCGCCGCCCGCCGGGAGGGCCTCGAGCTGCGGTTCGCGATCGACGGGGCGACGGCCGCGCTGGCGGCCGAGCGCCGCACCGGGGAGGACGTCGCCTCCCTCCGCGCCCTGCTGGCCCGCCGGGCCCGCTCGTGGGAGGCGCCGGAGCTCGCCGAGCGGATCGCCGCGGACACCGCGCTGCACCGGGCCGTCGTCGTCGCGACTCACAACGACCTGTTCGTCGAGCTCTACGACGGCCTCACCGGCATGTTCGAGTCGGTGCTGGAGGAGGACGTCGTCGGCGAGGAGGACGTGCACGCCCGCCAGCACGCCGAGCTGGTCGAGGCGATCGCCGCGGGCGACGCCGAGGGGGCGCGGCGCCGGATCGAGGAGCTGCTCGCGCCGCTGCTGGCCGAGGCGCAGCACGACGTCTGAAGGGAATCCTCCGCGGCCGGCGGCGGACGGCACGCGCTCGCGGCCGGCGCCGTGCCGCCCACCGAGCGGCATCAGCCGAGTGGGATCAGCCCCGCGGACGACGGGTCGACCAGAGCGCCCACGCCACCAGCAGCGGCTGGAACGCGAGGCGCACGGCGCGCTTGCGGTCGGTGTCGAGGCCGAAGGCGCTCGTCCGCGTCACCCACT
This sequence comes from Rathayibacter sp. AY1F9, assembly GCF_002932155.1. Taxonomy (NCBI): domain Bacteria; kingdom Bacillati; phylum Actinomycetota; class Actinomycetes; order Micrococcales; family Microbacteriaceae; genus Rathayibacter; species Rathayibacter sp. AY1F9. The sequence continues at coordinate 35,221 of NZ_PSVA01000027.1, forward strand.
GCGAGACGTTGCCCGGGAAGATCGCGGTGAAGAAGGCGGCGGCCGCGGCCCCGACCAGCGGCGCCCGGCGGCGCGCGAGCACCAGCGAGGCGCCGAGCCCTATCTCGACCACGCCCGAGGCGAGCACGACCGCGTCCTTGTCCAGCGGCACCCACTCGGGGACCTGCGCCTGGAACTCCTCCCGCTTGCGGGTGAGGTGGCTCACCCCCGCGAAGAGGAGGGCGGAGCCGAGGAGCACCTTGGCGCCGGTGCGGAGGAGGGAGGGGGAGGAGGATGTCATGCGCTCCATCGTTCCCGATGCGGGCCGCCGGCGCCGCCGTGGCGCGGCCACTGCGCACGAACGTGCCGGTGTCGGAGGCGGCGCCTAGTCTGATCGCGTGACTGACCGCATCCTCGTCCTCACCACCGGTGGCACCGTCGACAAGGAGTACTCGCTCGCCGGCGAGCTCGAGATCGGCGCCCCGATGGTGCCGCGCCTGCTCTCCCCGGTGCTCACCACGCTCGAGTTCCGCGTCGAGGAGGTCCTCGCCAAGGACAGCCTCGAGCTCGACGACGCCGATCGGGCCCTCATCCGCGAGCGGGTGCTCGCCGCCGAGGAGGACCGGATCGTCCTCACCCACGGCACCGACACGATGACCGCGACGGCCGAGGCCCTCGGCGTCGTCCGCGATCGGGTGGTCGTCCTCACCGGCGCGATGCAGCCCGCACGGATGCTCGACAGCGACGCCGCGTTCAACCTCGGCACCGCGGTGGCCGCCGTGCAGCTGCTGCCGCCGGGCGTCTACCTCGCGATGAGCGGGCGGGTGCTGCCCGCCGGCTCCGTGGTGAAGGACCGGTCGATCGGGGTGTTCCTCCCGGCCTGAGCCGGACCAGGATCGACGGTCGCCCGCGGACGGGCTCCCGGCCGGACCGGCCTCAGGCCTCGGCGAGCTCCGTGGTGCAGGCCGCGCAGAGCCCGAAGACGTCCACGACGTGGTGCGCGTCCGTGAATCCGTTCTGCGACGCGACCGAGCGCGCCCACTCCTCGACCTCGTCGGCCGCGATCTCGACCGTCAGCCCGCAGCGGCGGCAGATCAGGTGGTGGTGGTGCGTCCCCGGCGTGCAGGCGCGGTAGAGGCTCTCGCCCTCGGGCGACTGCAGCGAGTCGGCCTCGCCCTCCACGGCCAGGTCCGAGAGCGCGCGGTAGACCGTCGCGAGCCCGATCGGCGAGCCGGAGGCGTGCAGCGCACTGTGCAGGCCCTGGGCGCTGACGAAGTCCTCGCGACGCCCGAGAGCCTCGCGCACCGCCTCGCGCTGCCACGTGTTGCGCTTGACCACTGGACCACCTCCATTCCGCACGACCCGGGCCACGCTACCGCCCGCCGCCGACGGCGAGCCGGGAGCGCCGGACGCCCTTGCGGCCGATGATCCGGCAGACCGCGTAGATCGCGAACGAGATCGTCGTCACGTAGGGGCTGATCGGGATCGATCCGCCCAGCGCGAGCAGGATGCCGCCCACCAGCGCGCCGACGGCGAAGAGCACGCTCAGCAGCGGCACGACCACCGGCGAGGCGGACAGGCGCAGCGCCGCGGCCGCCGGCGTCACCAGGATCGCGAGCACGAGCAGCGAGCCGACGATCTGCACCGAGACGGCGACCGCGAGGCCGAGCAGGAGCATGAACGCGATCGAGAGCGCCCGGGTGGGGATGCCGCGCGCGGCCGCCACGTCGGCGTCGACGCTCGCGAAGGTGAGGGGGCGCCAGATCAGCGCGAGACCGACGAGGACGACCACCGAGATGCCGATCAGCCACCCGAGCTGCGGGTCGTCGACCGCGACGATCTGACCCGTGAGCAGGCCGAACTTGTTCGCGCTGCGGCCCGGGTAGAGGGCCAGGCAGAGGATGCCGATGCCGAGTCCGAACGGCATCAGAACCGCGATGATCGAGTTGCGGTCGCGGGCGCGCGAGCCGAGCACGCCGATCAGGACCGCCGCGATCAGCGAGCCGACGATCGATCCCTCGACGACGCCGACGCCCAGCAGCAGCCCCGCGGACGCCCCCGCGAACGAGAGCTCGCTGATGCCGTGGACCGCGAAGGCCATGTCGCGCGACATCACGAAGACGCCGATGAGCCCGCCGACCACTCCGAGGACCGCGCCGGCGATCACCGAGTTCATCAGGAGCGACAGCAGCGCTCCGTAGTCCGAGAAGTCGAAGATCTGCGACCAGACGTCCGTCACGACTGCCCCTCCTCGTGCTCGTGCACGTGCGAGTGGTCGGGTGCGCCGACCACGATGACCCGGCCCCGGGCGCGGATCACGTCGACGGGTGCATCGTAGAGCTCGCTTAGCACCTCCGAGCGCAGGACCTCGTCGGGGGTGCCGATCCGGAACCGGCCGCCGGCGAGGTAGAGCACGCGGTCCACCATGCCGAGCACCGGATTCACGTCGTGCGTGACGAAGAGGACGCCGAGGTTCCGCTCGCGGCGGTGCCGGTCGATCAGCTCGCTGACCGCCCGCTGGTGGGCGAGGTCGAGCGCGATCAGCGGCTCGTCGCAGAGCAGGAGCGCCGGGTCGCCCGCGAGCGCCTGGCCGACGCGGACGCGCTGCTGCTCGCCGCCGGACAGGCTGCCGATGGGGGCGTCGGCGAAGGCGGTGGCGCCGACGGCCTCGAGCAGCGCGTCGACGGCTGCGCGCCGGGAGCGGGAGGGCAGGGGCAGGCCGAACCGGTGGCCGTCGATCCCGAGCCCGAGCAGATCGCGGGCGCGCAGCGGAGTGCCCTCGTCGGCGAGCTTCTGCTGCGGGATGTAGCCGATGCGCCGGTTGCCGCGGTGCACGGGCTCGCCGAGCACCTGCAGCTCCCCCGCGCTCAGCTGCTGCTGGCCGAGCACCGCGCGCAGGAGGCTCGTCTTGCCGGAGCCGTTCGCGCCGAGCACCGCGACGAACTCGCCGGCGCGCACGTCGAGGTCGACGCCGCTCCACAGCTCGCGGTCGCCGAAGCGGAGGCCGGCGCCGCGCAGCCGCAGCACGGACGCCGAAGGGCCCGCCTCCGGGGAGACGGGCCTGGTCGGGGAGTCGTGGCTCACTGGGAGAGGGCTCCCTCGATCGCGTCGAGGTTGGCGGTCATCCAGCCGGTGTAGTCGTCGCCCTCGGGCAGCGTCTCGGTGACGGGGACGGCCGGGATCCCGGCGGCCTTCGCGGCGTCGAGCACCGCGTCCGTCTGCGCGCCCTCGGTCTGCTCGTTGTAGATCAGCGCGTCCACGGCCTCGCCGGAGAACAGCGCCAGCGTCTCCTGGAGCGTGGTCGCGGGGACGTCGGTGCCCTCCTCGACCGCCTCGCTGAAGGCCTCGGGAGTCGCGTCGGTCAGGCCGAGCGCATCGGTCATGTACAGCGGGACGGGCTCGGTGATCGCGATGGAGCGGCCGGAGAGCGTGCCCTTCAGCTCGCCCTCGCGGGCGATCAGGGCGTCGAGCCCCTCGTCGAGGGTGGCGAGATTGGCGGAGTAGGCGGAGGCGTTGTCGGGGTCGAGCGCGGCGAGCTCGTCGCCGATCCGCCCCGCGACCTCCTTCATCACCGAGAGGTCGTACCAGACGTGCTCGTTGAACTCCGCGTGCTCGTGCCCGCCCTCCGACTCCTCCTCCGCGTGGTCGTGGACGTCCTCCAGGCCGGCGATCACGGTGGCCGTGATGACGGGGGCCTCGGTGCCGGCCGCGCTGATCATGGTGTCGAGGAAGTGGTCGTAGCCGCCGCCGTTCTCGATCACGAGGGTCGCGCCGGACACGGCGAGCTGGTCGCGGGCGGTGGCCTCGTACTCGTGCGGGTCCTTGTCCGGGCTGTCGATGATGCTGGTCACCTCGACCAGGTCGCCGCCGATGCTCGAGACGAGGTCGCCGTAGACGTTCGTCGACGCGACGACCTTCACGGGCCCGCCCGCGGCGGCGGCGGAGGAGCTGTCGGAGGCGCTGCCCGCTCCGGAGCAGCCGCTCAGGGCGAGCGCGGTGCCGCCGAGGAGGGCGGTGAGGGCGAGGAGGCGGGTCTTCACGGTGAGCCGATCTGGGTCAGGGGCCGGGCGGGTGCCCCCACGCTAACGGCTATTGATAACGATTGTCAAAATCGTGCAGAGGCGCCCGCCGGTCATCCGCGGACACACGCGGACACGGGGCGACACGCGCCTCGCTCCGAGCACCTCGCCCCTGGCACAGTCGCTGCACACCGCCCCCGACGAGACGAGGACACCGTGACCACCACCGCACCCACGACCACCGGCGCCGACGCCGCGACGCCGATCGGCGCCGCCGCCGAGCACTGGTCGGCCGCCCCCCGGCCCGACTCCCCCGACGCCTGGCTCGTCCGCGCCGAGGAGGTCGCCGCCGTGCTCGCGACCGACGCCCTCGAGCGCGACCGCGCCGGCGCCGCCCCCTTCGCCGAGGTCGCCCTGCTCAAGGCGGCCGGCCTCGTCACGCTGCTCGGGCCCGCCGAGCACGGCGGCGGCGCCCAGGAGTGGACCACCGCCCTCCGCGTCGTCCGCACCGTCGCGCGCGGCGACGGCTCGATCGGCCAGCTGCTCGGCTACCACTACCTCTGGGCCTGGGCGGCCCGCCTCGTGGGGACCCCTGAGCAGATCATCGCGGTCGAGCAGCTCGCGACCGAGGGGGACCTCCTCTACGGAGGCGCGGTGAACCCGCGCGACTCCGACCTCACCGTGCGGGAGGAGGGCGACGAGTTGGTCTTCACCGGCCGCAAGTCGTTCTCGACCGGCGGCGTGGTCAGCGACCTGACCGTGCTCGAGGGGGTGCTCGAGGGGACGGACACCCACCTCTTCGCGATCGTGCCCACCGATCAGGAGGGGATCGTCTTCGGCCGCGACTGGGACAGCCTCGGCCAGCGCCTCACCGAGTCCGGCTCCGTCGAGATCCGCGGCGTCCGCGTGCCGTGGGCGGCGGCGGCCGGCTTCGTCGACAAGGTCTACCGTCCGCTCGTCTACAACACCCTCAACGTGCCCGTCATCCAGCAGGTCTTCGCCGAGTTCTACCTCGGCATCGCGCAGGGAGCGCTCGAGCGCGCGGCGCAGTACACCCGCGAGCGCACCCGGGCCTGGCCGTACGGCGGCGACGACAAGGAGCGCGCCGGCGACGAGTGGTACGTGCTCGAGGGATACGGCGACCTGCAGTCCCGGCTCTGGGCCGACGAGGCGCTGATCGACGCGACGGGGGCCGCGCTCTCGGCCGCGCTGCACGCTCCGCGCGAGGAGCTGACGCCTCGGCGCCGCGGCGAGATCGCCGTGCGGATCGCCGCGGCCAAGGCGCGGATCGTGGAGGACGGCCTCGCGACGGCGACCCGCGTCTTCGAGCTGACCGGCGCCCGCGCCTCCGCGAGCTCGGTCGGACTCGACCTCTACTGGCGGAACCTCCGCACCCACTCCCTGCACGATCCGCTGCCCTACAAGCGCCGCGAGGTCGGCGTCTTCGCCCTGCTCGACACCGTCCCCGAGCCCAGCTGGTACACCTGATCGGCCGCGGGGCGCGTCCTGCTCCGGCGACGCGCCCCGCCCGCACGCCGCCCCGGCGTCGATCCGCGACAGGCCGGAGCGGAGCCCCGGGGTAGCGTGAGGGCCGAGCGGAGGGAGGACCGTGGCCGTCACGCTGCACGACGTCGCCCGCGCCGCCGACGTCTCGATCAAGACCGTCTCGAACGTGATCAACGACTATCCGCACGTGCGCCCGGCCACCCGCTCCCGGGTGCAGGCGGCCATCGCGCAGCTGGGCTACCGGCCCAACCTCTCCGCGCGGAGCCTGCGCCGCGGCCGTACCGGCGTGATCGGCCTCGCCCTGCCGGAGCTGAGCCTCCCCTACTTCGCCGAGCTCGCCGACAGCGTGATGCGCGCCGCCGACGAGCGCGGCCTGACGGTGCTGATCGAGCAGACCGGCGGCGACCCCGAGCGCGAGCGGAGCGTGCTGGCGAGCGAGCGCCGGCAGCTCACCGACGGGCTGCTCTTCAGCCCGCTGGGCCTCGCCGACGAGGACGCGCTCGCGGTCGGCTTCCCCCTGGTGCTGCTCGGCGAGCGGATCTTCACCGGGCTGGTCGACCACGTCACCATGCAGAACACTGCGGCGGCGCACGCGGCCACCGCGCACCTGCTCGCCTCCGGAAGGCGCCGGATCGTGGCGCTCGGGACGCACCCCGACGCCGCGGTCAGCTCGGCGTCGCTCCGCCTCGAGGGCTACCGCGCCGCGCTCGCCGAGGCCGGCATCGCCTACGACGAGCGGATGATCGGCGTCTCGGGCCCGTGGCGGCGCTCCGGCGGCGCCGAGGCGATGCGCCGCGTGCTCGCCTCCGGGCTCGACTTCGACGCCGTGTTCGCGCTCAACGACACCCTCGCGCTCGGCGCGGTCCGCGCGCTCCAGGAGGCGGGGGTCCGCGTGCCCGAGGAGGTGGCGGTGATCGGCTTCGACGACATCGACGAGGCGGGCTACTCCTCCCCCAGCCTCTCCAGCGTGGACTCGGGGCGCGACGAGATCGCGCGCACCGCGGTCGAGGTGCTGCAGGCCCGGATCGAGGGCACCCGCACCGGCCCGGGGACGCTCCACGAGGCGGCGTTCACCGTGGTCGCCCGGGAGTCGACCGCGGGCCGGCCGATCGCGGAGGACCCGCCGGTCGGCTGGGCGTCGGCCGGGGCCTAGGCGCAGGTCCCGCTGCCGCAGATCTCGCGGCGGATCCACGCTCCCGCGTCCACGACGGCCAGCTCGCCGCGGCGGAGGAGCCGGCTCCACTCCACGGCCCGCGTCGTCAGCCGGTCGTCGGCCGAGCCGCGGACGTCGCCGCCGACGGTCCGGAGGAACAGGTGCGCGAGCGGGCCGCCGAGGTACAGCGTGGCGCCCGCGACGCCGGCGAAGTGGCGGGCCTGGCCGCGGGTGCCGTCGTCGTAGGGGCGGCGGAAGCCCTTCCCCCGGACCCGGTTGCGGCCGCCGTGCGCCAGGTCGAGAGCGCCGAGCGGGGCGCTGCGGATGCCGGCGACGTCCTTCGCGACGGCCGCGAGGAACGCGCGCGGGCGGGGATGCGACGCCGCGAGGGCGTCGGCGCGGTCGGCGAGCTCGGAGCAGGCGTCGGTGACGGCATCGGAGGAGGGCACCCGCCCAGTCGAGCACAGGTGCGCTGAGCGGCGGCGGGGAGACGCGACGCCCGAAGAGGTCTGCCGCCGTCGGCAGCGGCGAGCAGCGAGGCAGGAGGGGGCCGGTGCCGCTCTTGACAGCGGCCGAGCCGGGGCGGACCATCGTGTACAACGTTAGAAAGACCGCTCGCCGCCGAGCCCGCTGCGGGAGCCCGAAGCCCGAAAGGCCCTCATGACCGACGCCCCCGCCGCCACCGCGCGCATCAGCCTCGACCCCGCCGCGGTCGTCGCCCCCGTCACTCCGCGCCTCTTCGGCTCGTTCGTCGAGCACCTCGGCCGCTGCGTGTACGACGGCATCTACGAGCCCGGCCACCCCGCCTCGAACGAGGACGGCTTCCGCCTCGACGTGGTCGAGCTGGTCAAGGAGCTGGGCACCACGACGATCCGCTACCCCGGCGGCAACTTCGTCTCGGGCTACCGCTGGGAGGACGGCGTCGGCCCGCGCTCCGAGCGCCCCCGCCGCCGCGACCTGGCCTGGCACTCGCTCGAGACCAACGAGGTCGGGCTGGACGACTTCGCGAAGTGGGCGGAGCTGACCGGCAGCGAGATCATGTACGCCGTCAACCTCGGCACCCGCGGCGTCCTCGAGGCGCTCGACGTCCTCGAGTACGCCAACGGACCGGCCGGCACCGCTCTCGCCGACCAGCGCATCGCCAACGGCGGGACCGAGCCCTACGACATCCGCATGTGGTGCCTCGGGAACGAGATGGACGGCCCCTGGCAGGTCGGCCACATGAGCGCCGACGACTACGGCAAGCTCGCCTCCCGCACCGCCAAGGCCCTCAAGATCGCCGACCCCTCGCTCGAGCTGGTCGTCTGCGGCTCGTCGAGCTCGTCGATGCCGACCTTCGGCGAGTGGGAGCGCGTGGTCCTCGAGCACGCGTACGACGACGTCGAGTACGTCTCGTGCCACGCCTACTACCAGGAGTACGACGGAGACCTCGGCTCCTTCCTCGCCTCCTCCCTCGACATGGAGTACTTCATCGCCACCGTCGCGGCGACCGTGGACCACGTGAAGTTCAAGCTCAAGAAGACGAAGGACATCAAGCTCTCCTTCGACGAGTGGAACGTCTGGTACCTCGAGGAGTGGCAGGCCAAGGAGAAGGCCGACGCCGAGGGCGACCAGAGCACCCGCGAGTGGGCCTACGCCCCGCGCCTGCTCGAGGACGTCTACTCCGTCGCCGACGCCGTCGTCCTCGGCAACCTGATGATCACGCTGCTGAAGAACTCCGACCGGGTCACCTCCGCCTCCCTCGCGCAGCTCGTCAACGTGATCGCGCCGATCATGACCGAGCCGGGCGGAGCCGCGTGGCGCCAGACCACGTTCTTCCCGTTCTCGACCACCGCGCGTCTGGCCTCCGGCTCGGTGCTGCGCCCCCGGATCGACGCGGGGACCTACTCGACCGCCCGTCACGGCGACGCTCCGCTCATCGACTCCGTCGCCACCGTCGACGAGGGCCGCGCGGCCGTCTTCCTGGTGAACCGGTCGCAGACGGAGCCGATCGAGGTCACCGTCGACGTCAGCGGCCTCGGAGTCTCGAGCATCGCGGAGGCGCTGGCCCTGTTCGACGAGGACCCCTACGCGAAGAACACGCGTGACGACCAGAACCGCGTGCGCCTGCGCGAGGCCACGGCGACGCTCGAGGACGGCGTGCTGACGCTGACCCTCCCGCCCGTCTCGTGGACGGCGGTCGCGCTCACGGCGTAGCGGCGTCCGACCCGCGGGACCGCGTCCGGCTTCCCGGAGCCGCGCGGACCCGCGGGCCCCGTCGGGAACCGTCCCGGCTCAGGCCGCGGGCCGCAGCGGGGAGGAGGCGCTCGAGCTGGTCCGCGAGGTCGTCCGCCACCCCCACGAGTACGTGGCGGGGATCGGGCTCGACAACCTCGAGACGGCGGGTCCGCCCGAGCGCTTCGCCGACGCCTACCGCCTCGCCGGGGAGGCCGGCCTGGGCGGACCGCCCACTCCTCCGAGCACGCCCCGACCGCGGCCAACACGACGACCTGCCTCGATCTGCTGGGCTGCGACCGGATCGACCACGGCTACTTCGTCCTCGAGGACCCCGCCGTCGTCGAGCGCGTCCGCGAGCAGGGCGTCGTGTTCACCGTCGCCTCGACGACCTCTCGCCGCTCCTGGCGGCCCTGGCGGCGCGCGTCCATCCGGGCGATGCTCGACGCGGGACTGCGGGTCGTGCCCTGCTCCGACGATCCCGGGATGTTCCCGACCACGCTCGCCGACGAGTACCGCCTCACCGCCGGCCCGATCGGCGCGACCGCCGCGCAGCTGCGCGCGATGGCGCTCACCGGAGCGGAGGCCTCCTGGCTGCCCGCCGACGAGAAGGAGAGTCTGCGCGCGTCGTTCGCCGCGGAGCTGGACGCGCTGGACGCGGAGTTCGGGCTCGTCTGAGGCCCGGGACGCGACGGGCTCCCCGCCCTGACAGAGTGGACGGATGAGCCCCCTCCCCGATCCCCTGGCCTTCGACCTCGAGGCGCTGCGCCGGGAGGTGCTGCCGGACGACGGGGGCGAGGTCGACGACAGCATCCCCGCGCTCGCGGACGCCGACCCGGGTCTGTGCGCGATCGCGCTCGTCCTGCCCGACGGGTCCGTCCGCGCGAGCGCCGACGCGGAGGAGCGGTTCAGCATCCAGTCGGCCGTGAAGCCGTTCCTGTTCGCGCTCGCGCTCCTCGACACCGGCGGCGACGCGCTCGACCGCGTCGGCATCGAGCCCACCGGCGAGGCCTTCGACGCCCTCAAGCTCGAGAACGGCACCGGGCGTCCGCCGAACCCGATGGTCAACGCGGGAGCGCTGCTGACCGCCGCCCTGGTCGACGGGGGCGACGCCGACGGCCGGAGCGAGCGGATCCTCCGCGGCCTCTCCGCCTTCGCCGGCCGCCCGCTCTCCGTCGACGAGAGCGTCGCCGCCGACGAGCACCTCCTCGGCGACCGGAATCACGCCCTCGCGCACCTGATGCGCGCGGAGGGCACCCTGCATCGCAGCGCCGACGACGCCGTCTCCGCGTACGCCCGGGCGTGCGCCGTGCTGGTCGACGTCCGCGACCTGGCCGCGATGGGCGCGACCCTCGCGTTCGGCGGCGTGCACCCGGGGACCGGCGAGCGGGTCGTGCCGGCGTCGGTCGCGCGCGACGTGGTCGCGGTCATGGCGACGTGCGGTGTCTACGACGGCTCGGGCCGCTGGATGCGCGCGGTCGGCGTCCCCGCCAAGTCGAGCGTCTCGGGCGCCCTCGTCCTCTCCGCTCCCGGCCGCCTCGGCGCCGCCGTCGTCAGCCCGCCGCTGGACCCCCAGGGCACCAGCGTCCGCGGCGCCCGCGTCGCCGCCCGCCCGACGGCCCCGGCCCGGCCCGCCTCCGTGCCGGCCGCCGCCGCGCTCCCCGTCATCGCGAAGCCGCCGATCCGCAAGCTCGCGAAGGACCTCGACGTCGACCTCCTCGAGGTGCAGGCCACCGGCCTCGCCGGCGAGGTCACCCGCGACGACGTCATCCGCCACGCCTCCCAGGCCAGCGTCTTCCGCAACATCCAGACCCCCGCCTGGGGCGACGACCGCGAGGAGCGCATCCCCGTGCGCGGCGTCCGCAAGGCGATCGCCGCCGCGATGTCGACGAGCGCGTTCACCGCGCCCCACGTCAGCGTCTTCGTCGACGTCGACGCGACCCGCACCATGGAGTTCGTCAAGCGCCTCAAGAACTCGCCCGACTTCGCCGGCGTCAAGGTCTCGCCGCTGCTCATCATGGCCAAGGCCATCATCTGGGCCGTCCGCCGCAACCCCACCGTCAACTCCGCCTGGACCGACACCGAGATCGTCGTCCGCCACTACGTCAACCTCGGCATCGCCGCGGCCACCCCGCGCGGACTGCTCGTCCCCAACGTCAAGGACGCCCAGTCGATGAGCCTCCTCGAACTGGCCCAGGCCCTCGAGAAGCTCACCCTCGACGCCCGCGACGGCAAGACCACCGCCGCCGACATGCAGAACGGCACCATCACCATCACCAACATCGGCGTCTTCGGGATGGACACGGGCACCCCGATCCTCAACCCCGGCGAAGTCGCGATCATCGCCCTCGGCACGATCAAGCAGAAGCCCTGGGTCGTCGACGGCGAGGTCCGCCCCCGCTTCGTCACCACGGTCGGCGGCTCCTTCGACCACCGCGTCGTCGACGGCGACGTCGTCAGCCGCTTCGTCGCCGACGTCGCCAGCGTGCTGGAGGAACCGGCGCTGCTCTTGGATTGAGCGGATTCCTCCTTCGTCGTCATCCGTTCCGCGGTCGGCTGTACGAGGTGGGGCGTTTCGTGGAGCGGGGAGCGTACCGCTACGGCGAATCGCTGGAACGCGATTCGGCGGTGAGCTCGGCGGTGCTCGATCGGGCGGATTCCTCCTTCGTCGTCATCGGCTCCGCGGTCGGCTGTACGAGGTGGGGGCGTGTCGTGGAGCGGGGAGCGTACCGCTACGGCGAATCGCTGGAACGCGATTCGGCGGTGAGCTCGGCGGTGCTCGATCGGGCGGATTCCTCCTTCGTCGTCA
>NZ_PSVA01000028.1:0-44603 GCF_002932155.1 Rathayibacter sp. AY1F9
CGCCTCCGGATCAGTGCGATCGCCGCGACGAGCAGGGCGCCGACGACCATGGAGAGCGGGGTGACGTCCGCGAGCGCCCCCGCGGCGGCGCCGGTGGCGCGGCCGAAGACGAGGTCGGCGCCCCGGAGCCCCGAGTTCTCGACGCCCTGGCCCTGAGGGGTGAGCACGGCGAGCCAGTACACGACGGCGACGCCGATCACGGCGAGGACGGCGGTGGTGATCCAGCGGCGGGTGATGCGCTCTCGGGTGGACACGGGGCCTCCTCTCGAGGGTCGGGCGGGCGGTGGTGAGCCGATGATGCCAGCGCAGCCTCCGCGTCCGCTCGGCACGCGCCGGAGGAGCGCCCGATCACGATCCGGGTTCAGCCGCGGAGCAGACGCTCCTGCTCGGCCGCCCGCGCCTCGATCGCCAGATCGGGCTGGTCGGCGAAGACGCCGTCCACTCCCGAGCGGAGGATCATCGCGAACTCCTCCTGCCAGCCGCCGTACTCCGCCGGGTCCTTCCCGCGGCGGTGCACCTTCTCGAGGAACCGGTTCTCGGCGCGCAGCGTCCAGCAGTAGACCTCGAGCCCGGCCGCGTGCGCGTCCTCGACGAGCGGACCGGTCCCCGTCGCCCGGCCGGCCGCGTCCCGCGAGAAGAGCATGCTCTTGTCGACGCTGATCCCGTCGACGGCTCCGGCGAGGTTCCGCAGTCCCGCCGGCGTGGTGAAGGCGGAGTAGGGGGCCGCGTCGGCGCCGTGGGCGGCCACGAGGTCGGGCGGGGCGCCGCGCGACTCGAGCAGGTAGATCCGGCGGGTGCCGACTCCGCTCACCGCGAGCCGCTCCAGCACGGTCTTCTCGAAGCTCTCGATCGTGAGCCGCGGGTCGCGCGGACCCCAGCCCGCGGCGGCGAGCTCCTCGCGCAGCAGCACGTCCAGCGGCAGCCCGATCCCGGCGAAGTACGTCGCGTGCTTGATCTCGGCGACGAGCCCCGGCGGAGCGAGCGGATCGTCCTCCGCCGCCCGGTCCAGCAGCGCCAGCAGCTCGCTGAAGCGCAGCAGCGGGAACTGGCCGTCGAACGTGGCGCTGGAGCTGCGCACCGCCGGCAGCCGCTCGCGGGCCCGCAGCTCCGACAGCTCGTCCCAGGTGAAGTCCTCGGTGAACCAGCCGGTGATCTCGCGGCCGTCGATCCGCTTGGTGGTGCGGCGTGCAGCGAACTCCGGGCGCTTCTCGACGTCCGTCGTGCCGGAGATCTCGTTCTCGTGGCGAAGGACGAGCACGCCGTCGCGGGTCGCCACCAGATCGGGCTCGAGCGCATCGGCGCCCAGCGCGATCGCCAGCTCGTAGGCGGAGCGGGTGTGCTCCGGTCGGTAGCCGCTCGCTCCGCGGTGGCCGATGACGAGCGGTGACTGGCGCGCGGGCATGCCGCGATCCTACGGGCGGCTCTGCACGGCTCGCAGCGGAGTCGAGGTCCGCTCGAAGAGAACAGCCAGACTCTGAGAGGTGCTCTCAGATAAGGTGGTGTCCATCGTCGCAGTCCTCTCGGATCCGCGGCGCACCCCGCACCCACAGCGACTCAGATCCGCGAGTTCCCTCGGAGACCAGCGCACCTGAGAGAAGAGGAACCATGGCAAGCAACAATCCGGCCTTCGGACGCCCGGAGTTCAGCAACCGCGGCTACGCCGGCCGCGTGCAGGACCTCCCGGACGTCTCCCCCGGCACGCTCGACCAGATGTACTCCCGTCCGGCCGCCGGCTCCGTCGAGACCGACCGGATGACCGTCGAGGACACCCTCGCCAAGACCGCCCTCGCCTTCGTCGTGCTCCTCGCGGGTGCGGCCGTCGGCTGGTTCGTCCCGGGCCTGATGCTCCCCGCCGTGCTCGTCGCGCTGGTGCTGGGCATCGTCAACGCCTTCAAGAAGCAGCCGTCGCCCGCCCTGATCCTCGGCTACGCCGCGACCCAGGGCATCGCGGTCGGCGCGATCTCGAAGTTCTTCGAGAGCGCGTACGCCGGAGCGGTCGTCCAGGCCCTCATGGCGACCGTCATCGTGATCGGCGTCACCCTGGCGCTGTTCATGAACGGCAAGATCCGCACCTCGCCGAAGCTCAACAAGATCTTCTTCATCGGCATGATCAGCTACGCGGTGTTCTCGCTGGTGAACCTGGGCCTCGGCCTCTTCGGCGTCGGCGGCGGCTTCGGTCTCCGCACCGGCTTCATCGGCATCGTGATCGGCCTCATCGCCGTCGCGCTCGCCACGTACTCGCTCGTGATGGACTTCGAGTTCATCCAGCAGGGCGTGCGCAACCGCCTCCCCCGCATCTACGGCTGGACCGGCGCCTACGGCATCCTGGTCACCGTCGTCTGGATGTACCTGGAGATCCTGCGCCTCGTCGCGATCTTCCGCGAGTAGCACGGCGCACCACGTCCGACGGGCGCTCGACCTCCGGGTCGGGCGCCCGTCGTCGTTCCCGGCCCCAGCGTCGTTCCCGGTGCACTGCCGGGAGCGCCTGGCACGATGGAGGGATGAGCGCCGCAGACTCCCGGATCGTCGGCCTCGACGTCGCTCGCGGCCTGGCCGTCCTCGGCATGTTCGCCGCCCACCTCGCCCCGGTCGAGAGCGAGATGCTCTGGAACGGCCGCAGCTCCGTCCTCTTCGCCGTGCTGGCGGGAGTGTCGATCGGGCTGATGACGGGCGGATCACAGCGCTCCTCGCGGCCCTGGCACGACACGGGATCGATCCTGCTCCGCGGGCTGTACCTGCTCGTCATCGGCGTCGCCCTCACCCTGCTCGGGACGCCGATCGCGGTGATCCTGCCGCACTACGGGGTGATGTTCCTCGTCGCGGCGCTGCTGCTCTTCCTGCCGCGGGGGGTCCTCGCCGTGCTGGTCGCGGTCGCGGCGATCGCCGGGCCCCTCGCGGTCGACGCGCTGACGAGCGCCGGCGGCTCCTGGCTCTCGACCCTGTCGCCCGACGAGGCGCTCCTGGCCGCGCAGCCCCTCATCTGGCTCACCCAGTACTACCCGGTGCCGTCGTGGCTGGCGTACGTGGTGCTCGGCCTCCTGATCGCGCGCTGCGACGTCCGGTCCGCGACCACCCAGCGCTGGGTCGTCGTCGGCGGCGCCGTCTCGGCCGTGCTCGGCTACGGCGGCGGGCTGCTGCTCGGGGGTCCGGAGGCGGTGGAGGCGCACGCCAGCACCACCGCCGAGCTCCTCGGGGCGGGCGGGGTCGCCTGCGTGGTCCTCGGCGCGCTGACGGCTCTGCTGCAGCGGCTGCCGCTCCTGGCACGGGCGGCGACTCCGATCGCGGCCGTCGGTGCGATGCCGCTGACGATCTACTCGCTGCAGCTCGTGGCGCTGGCGGTGTACCTGGTCCCGTACGAGCCGTTCGACTTCGAGGCGTGGCGCAGCTGGACGCTGCTCGGCGTCTTCGTGGTCGGCTCGATCGTCGCCGCTCTCCTCTGGAGGCGGCTCGTGGGGCAGGGCCCGCTGGAGTGGCTGCTCGCGCGCGCGTCGCTGCGACCTCGGGGACCGCGCGCGGCGCTGGGTTAGGGTGGCCGGATGATCACGCGTCGCGAGGCCGCTCAGCGCCTCGACATCCCCCTCGAGATGGCGACGCGGCACGGCATCCCCACCCGTCTGTCGGAGGAGGAGCTCGCCGCCCTCGAGCAGGATCCGCCCGCCTGGCTCGTCCAGTCGCGCGCGAACCGCACCGGCAGGCGTCCCGTGTGGGTGACCCTCGACTGCGCCGTCTGCGGCCGCTCCGAGGCCGCCCGCCCGAAGAAGTGGTGGCCCGAGTTCACGTTCCTCGTCTGCGAGGACCACTCCCCCGCCTCCTGGCCGCACCACCCCGAGGGCCACCGCCGCGACGAGTACGACGGCATCGGCACCCGCTTCATCGGCGTGCTCGACACCCCCGCCTGACCCGCGCTCGCGCGCCTGCCGCCTTCCGCCTGCGCCCCGGCCCCCGGACCGCCGCGCAGACCCGAGTTCCCCGACCACCCGGCAGGAGCTCGCCTCTCGAGCGGAACCTTTGCAACGTCCCCGCACGGCCTCGTTCCCCTGACCGCCACTCGGTACGCCTCGCCAGGCACCGGTCACCCCTCACCGATCCCCCGGCCGCACCGCGGCCACCCGTTCCCTGAACAGCCACCTGAGCTCGTTCCCCGACCTGCATCCCGGGAACGGCCCCGCAGGGGCTCGTTCCCTCTACCTGCACGCGGGAACGGCCCCGCAGGGGCTCGTTCCCCCACATTCTCCCCTCAACAAGAAACGGCCCCCTCGACGGGAGCCGTTCCTGACGTTCCGCGGGTCTCCGCGCGGTCAGCTGCAAGGCGGAGAAGGGCGCGATACCGGAGGTATCGCAACCGCCGACAACGCCGCAGATGACCGTGCGGAGACCCGCGGAATCATTCCCACTCGATGGTGCCGGGGGGCTTGGACGTCACATCCAGCACCACCCGGTTCACGCCGCTCACCTCGTTGGTGATGCGGTTGGAGATGCGGGCGAGGAGGTCGTAGGGCAGGCGGGTCCAGTCGGCGGTCATCGCGTCTTCCGAGGAGACGGGGCGCAGGACGATGGGGTGGCCGTAGGTGCGGCCGTCGCCCTGGACTCCGACGGAGCGGACGTCGGCGAGGAGGACGACGGGGCACTGCCAGATCTCGGTGTCGAGGCCGGCGGCGGTGAGCTCGGCGCGGACGATGGCGTCGGCGTCCTGGAGGAGGTCGAGCCGCTCCTGGGTGACCTCGCCGACGATGCGGATGCCGAGGCCGGGTCCGGGGAAGGGCTGGCGGCCGACGATGACCTCGGGGAGGCCGAGCTCGCGGCCGATCGCGCGGACCTCGTCCTTGAAGAGAGTGCGGAGCGGCTCGACGAGCGCGAACTGCAGGTCCTCGGGGAGTCCGCCGACGTTGTGGTGGGACTTGATGTTGGCGGTGCCGGTGCCGCCGCCGGATTCGACGACGTCGGGGTAGAGCGTGCCCTGGACGAGGAAGTCGATCGTCTCGCCCTCGCCCTGGGCTTCGAGCACGAGCGCTTCGGCGGCGGCCTCGAAGGTGCGGATGAACTCGCGGCCGATGATCTTGCGCTTCTGCTCCGGGTCGCTGACGCCGGCGAGCGCGTCGAGGAACTGCTCGCGCGCGTCGACGGTGACCAGGCGGACGCCGGTCGCGGCGACGTAGTCCTCCTCGACCTGGCGGCGCTCGTCCTTGCGGAGGAGTCCGTGGTCGACGAAGACGCAGGTGAGCTGGTCGCCGATGGCGCGGTGCACGATCGCAGCGGCGACGGCGGAGTCGACTCCGCCGGACAGGCCGCAGATCACGCGTCCGGTGCCGACCTGCTCGCGGATCACGGCGACCTGGTCGTCGATCACGTTGGAGGAGTTCCAGTCGGCCGGGATGCCCGCGGCACGGTGGAGGAAGTTCTCGATGACGGCCTGGCCGTAGGCGGAGTGCTTGACCTCGGGGTGCCACTGCACGCCGTAGAGGCGGCGCTCGTCGTTGCCGAAGGCCGCGACCGGGGTGGAGCTCGTGGAGGCGAGGACCTCGAAGCCCTCGGGCGCCTGCGCGACCGAGTCGCCGTGGCTCATCCACACCGTCTGGTCGGCGGGCTGCTCGCCGAGGAGCACGCCACCGTCGGTCGAGAGGGCGGCGTCCGTCGCTCCGTACTCGCGCAGCCCCGTGTTGGCGACCTCGCCGCCGAGCGTCTTCGCCATCACCTGGAAGCCGTAGCAGATGCCCAGGACCGGGATCCCGAGGTCGAAGATCGCGGGGTCGAGCTGCGGGGCGCCCTCCTCGTACACGCTGGAGGGGCCGCCCGAGAGGATGATGCCGACGGGCGACTTCGCGGCGATCTCGGCGGCCGTGGCGTCGGAGGGCACGATCTCGGAGTAGACGTTCGCCTCGCGGACCCGGCGGGCGATCAGCTGCGCGTACTGCGCGCCGAAGTCGACGACGAGGACGGGCTGCGCGGCCAGGTGCGGCTGGGGAGCGGTGGGCTGCTCGCTAATGGGGGGCCTCCACGGAGTCGGTCGGGGTCTTCGGGTCGGTACCGGCGGTCCGGCGCTCGAGGTACTGCTCGACCTCGCGGGCGATGCGGGTCTCGACGAAGAAGGAGAGGGTGGGCACCACGCCGCCGAGCGCGATGAGCACGAAGCGCGTGAACGGCCAGCGCATGAGGCTCCACAGGCGGAAGTCGGCGAAGAGGTAGACGACGTAGAACCAGCCGTGCGCGATCAGGATGCCGGTGGACAGGTTCGCGCCGGTGCCGCTCGACGTGAACTCGCCTCCGGGCACCTCGTACATCGGGGCGAAGTGCAGGACGCCCTGCTGGCCGAAGGCGAACAGCTCGAGGTGGAAGACGTACTTGAGGAGCATCTCCGCGCAGAGCAGAAGCAGCATCACGCCGGTGATGATCGAGGTCACCCGGTAGAAGCGCAGCGCGCTCCGGATCGCAGGGAACTGCGCGGGCTTGGGCTCGAGGGGCATGACGACCAGTTTACGGTGCGGGGGCGGGGGCCTCGGCCCGGTCGCCCAGGTCGGCGCGGGCGCGCTCCTCGGCGTCGAGCGCCTCCTCGGCCTCGCGCTCCCACGCGTCCTTGACGAGGCGGAACCAGAGGTAGAGGGCGAAGCCGGCGAAGACGACCCACTCGATCGCGTAGAAGACGTTGAGCCAGTTCAGCGAGACGTCGCTCACGCGCGCCGGGGAGTCGATGGCCCCGAGGCCGGCGACCGGCTCGTCGACGACGACGTAACCCTGGTAGACGTCCTGCGGCGGATCCGGCCAGCGGTTGATCAGCGCGGGGACGGAGAGCGCGGTGAGGGTGGCGGGGTCCAGGCCCTCCGCCGGCGCCTCCGCGGCCTCGTTGGCCACGAGGCGGCCGGTGAAGGAGGAGGGCGCCTGCTCGCTCCCGCTGTTGAGCGCGTCCGCGACGGACTGCGCCTGCGTTTCGTCCTGCGTCCAGCCGTAGGCGAGCACCAGGTCGGCGTCGGCGGTGCGGGTACGGGCGATGACCCACCAGCCCGGCTGCTCGCCGTTCAGGCGGCCGCCGAGGATCTCGGCACCGCCCGGCACGAAGACGGACGAGCCCTCCACGCGCTGTCCGTCGGCGGTCGCCGTGATCGAGCGGGAGGGGGTCGCGACCTCGGCGAGCGGGAGCGTCGTCTCCGACACTCCGGAGTCGGGCGCGGCGGCTTCGACCGCGCGGCCGACCTGCCACTGCCCGAGCGCGGCGAAGAGCCCGGCGATCAGGAGTGCGAGCGCCAGCGCGGCGATCCAGCGCGGGCGCCGGGCCACCTGCCCGACCGTGCTCTGCGTCATTCGTCCCTCGTCCGCCCTCGATCCGTGCGGTGTCCCGCGGGCCGGATCGAGCCTAACCCGTGAGTGTGGGAGCTCCGTGGGATCAGTAGTCGGGCTCCCTCGGGCGGCGGGGCCGGGCGTCGTCGGCGCCGTCGGACTGCTGCATCGCCTGGTCGATGAGCGCCTGGCGCATCGGATCGGGGAACTCGTCGTCGAGCTCGTCCGGCTCCGCGGGGCGCCTCGGAGGAGCGGGAACCTCCTCCGCGGAGACGGCGGGCGCGGCCATCGCCGCCTCCACGAGCGCGAAGTCCTCCTCGTCCATGGCCGTGGCCGCTGCGGGTGCCGGGCGGTGCCGCCGCCGCGAGAGGAACGCGCCGATGCTCTCGGAGCGCGAGGCGAGGATCGGCCCGACGATCGCCATGATCAGCACGTAGAGGCCGGCGAAGGGCTGGATCCGCTCGTCGAGCCCCGCCGAGAGCGAGAGCGTCGCCAGGATGAGCGCGAACTCGCCGCGGTTGTGCAGGATGAACGCCGCGTTCAGGCCCGCGCGCGGTCCGAGCTTGTTGAGCCACGCGACGAATTGCCCCGCGCCGAGGTTCAGGACGATGGTCATCACCGCGGCGATCAGCACCGGGACCACGACGCTCGGGAACGCACCGGGATCCAGCCCGAGACCGAAGTTGACGAAGAAGAAGGCTCCGAACACGTCGCGCAGCGGGATCGCGATGTGCTCGACCCTCGACCGGAACCGCGTCGCTCCGATGACCAGTCCGATCAGGAACGCGCCGATCGCGTCCGTCACTCCGAGGACCTCGCCGATCCCGCCGAACAGGATGGCGAGACCGAAGAACAGGATCGTGAACAGCTCGTCGTCGCGAGTGCGGAAGAAGCGGGAGACGACCTTCCCGCCCCAGCGGGCGATCGCGAACATCACCACGAGGAACGCGAACGCGATGACGAGCTTGAGCACCACCGGCCACGGCTCCGTCTCGCCCGAGAGCACCACGGACACGATCGCCAGGTAGACCGCGATGAAGATGTCCTCGACGACCGTGACGCCCAGGATCATCGGCGTCTCGGGGTTCGCCAGGCGCTTGAGCTCGATCAGCAGCTTGGTGACGATCGCGCTCGAGCTCGTCGCCGTGATGCCGGCGATGATCAGCGCCTCGCGGCTCCCCCAGCCCAGCGCGAAGCCGAAGCCGAGGCCGACGGCCATGTTGACCGCGATGTAGGAGCCGCCGGAGAGGATCAGACGGCCGGCGTTCCCGAAGAACTCGTCCTGGTCGAACTCCAGGCCGAGATTGAACAGCAGCAGGATCAGCCCGAAGACCGCGGTCAGCTCGATGTAGCTCGACTCGAAGTCGAGTGGGAAGAGGTGGAAGTTCGGGCTCGCGAGGAGCCCGACGACCATGTAGATCGGGATGGCCGGGAGCCCGATCGTCCTCCCCAGCCGGCCGAGGACGTAGGCGACGACGAACAGGACGCCGAGGACGATGAGGTCTTCGCCGTGGTGCATCCTCAGGCTCCGGGCGGGGCATCGACCGTCTTGGCGAAGCTGCCGGTGCGGAAGAACGCGAACGCCTTGGCGACCTTCTCGGGGCTGCCGGCGACCACGAGGGTGTCGCCGGGGAAGACGCGGAAGTCGGGGGCCGGCGCCGGATTGGCGGCGTCGCCCCGGACCACGGCGACGACGGTCAGCCCGACGATCCCGCGGTCGGCGGGCTTGCCGAGCTGCTGTCCGGCGATGTGGTCGTCGTAGTCGACGGTGAACCAGTCGATCGAGAGGCCCGGGATCTGGTCGAGCGCGGTCAGCGACTCCGTGATCTGCGTGCCGCCGAGGAGCTCGGCGAGGGTGTGCGCCTCGTCGTCGCTCAGGCGGAGCGACACCTTGGCGCCGTCCTGGTCGCCCTCGGCGAACGTGATCAGGTCGCTGTGGCCGGAGCGGTGGGCGATGACGCCGACCTTGCCGCCGTCGGCCGTCAGGAACGTGTGCAGAACGCCGACACCGGGCAGTTTGACCCTGCGGACCTCGACCATGCGTGCTCCCTCCGCGCCGTGCGGCGCTCCCACTCGGGACTTCCAGCTTAGGCGCGTGCGGAGCCCTCCTGCCGAGGGAACCCCGACCCGTCGAGGGATCCCGCGGTTCCCGGCCGGCTCGGCGGTCCTGCGTTCCCTCGCTGCCCACAGGTGGTGGGGGGGAGTCTCCACAGGAGGAGCGGAGGGAGGGAAAGGGGGGCGGAAGCGTGCAGTGGGGATCTGTCGAGACGGGGCGTGCCGCCGGTCGGACGAGTCCGTGCGGCTGCGCCGCGGTACGCGCGGGCCGGCGAGTGGGCGAGGGCCTCCGCGGACGAGCGGCAGCGGGCGCGGATCGACGCCGTGGCCGCGACCTGGAGCGCGCCCTTCGTCCTCCGCGAGTCGGCGGCGGCGGTCCGGGACCCCCCTGGTCGAGCCGCTCGCGGAGACCGTGCATGTCGAGGGGCGACGGACCTGGGCAGCCGGAGGTGGAACGGCGTCGCGGAGCGCGCGTCCGCCCCCACCCGCACTGATCGACGGACGCGCCGTCTCGGATCTGGCGCAGACCGCCGTCGATCCGAATCGCCCCGGCGTTCCTCCGGGACCGCTCGCCCGAGCACGTGCTTCTCGCCCAGAAGCGCCGGGAAGACCGGATCCGCGCGCGCGGGTGCGCAGTGTCGTCCGCCGGGCTGGCGCGAGGGCTACGACGCCAGCACGTCCGGCCGGCCCGCGCCGGCGTCCGCCGCGTCCAGGGACCCCCGGGCCGTCGAGGGAGCCCGCTGTTCGCGGTGGCCTCGACGGTCAGGATCGCCTCGGTCGGTGAGCGTCAGCTGGGCTGGTACGGCGCGACGACGACCTCGACCCGCTGGAACTCCTTGAGGTCGGAGTAGCCGGTCGTCGCCATCGAGCGGCGCAGGGCGCCGATGAGGTTCGCCGTGCCGTCGGCGCCGGTCGCCGGGCCGTAGAGGACCTGCTCGAGGGTGCCGACGGTGCCGACCTCGACGCGGCGGCCTCGCGGCAGCTGCGGGTGGTGCGCCTCCGCGCCCCAGTGCCAGCCGCCGCCCGGAGCGTCGGTCGCGCGCGCCAGCGCCGAGCCGAGCATCACGGCGTCCGCGCCCACCGCGACGGCCTTCACGATGTCGCCGGAGGTGCCGAGGCCGCCGTCCGCGATGACGTGCACGTAGCGTCCGCCCGACTCGTCGAGGTAGTCGCGGCGAGCGCCGGCGACATCGGCGACCGCGGTCGCCATCGGAGCCTGGATGCCGAGCGTCGTGCGGGTGGTGGAGGCGGCACCGCCGCCGAACCCGACGAGGACGCCCGCGGCGCCCGTGCGCATGAGGTGCAGGGCCGCGGTGTAGGTGGAGGCGCCGCCGACGATGACGGGCACGTCGAGCTCGTAGATGAACTTCTTGAGGTTCAGCGGCTCGGTATCGCGCGAGACGTGCTCGGCCGAGACGGTCGTGCCGCGGATGACGAACACGTCGACCCCGGCGTCGACGACGGTCTGGTACAGCTCCGCGGTCCGCTGGGGCGACAGGGCCCCGGCGACGGTCACGCCCGCGGCGCGGATCTCGGCCAGGCGCGCGGTCACCAGCTCGGGGCGGATCGGAGCGGAGTAGATCTCCTGCATCCGCTGCGTCGCGGTCTCGGCCGGAAGCCGGCGGATCTCCTCGAGCAGCGGCTCCGGGTCCTCGTACCGCGTCCACAGACCCTCGAGGTCGAGGACGCCCAGCGCCCCCAGATGCCCGAGCCGGATCGCCGTCGCCGGCGACACCACCGAGTCCATCGGCGCGGCGAGGATCGGCGTCGCGAACTGGTACGCGTCGATCGACCACTTCACCGACACGACCTCGGGGTCGCGCGTCCGGCGGCTCGGGACGACGGCGATGTCGTCGAAGGCGTACGCGCGGCGGGCGCGCTTGGCGCGCCCGATCTCGATCTCCATGACGCTGAGTTTACTGTGGCTCGCTCCTCGCTCCGCTCGTCGCTCGCCCGCGGTCGGCCCGAGCGGATGGTCGCGGTCCGCGGAGCGGGTCGCGTCCGCGCTACGACGATCCGCTCGCACGCGGATCGCCGGTTACCGCTGAGCGGCGTCAGCCGTGGCTCGCTCCTCGCTCGGCTCGCCGCTCGCCGCTCGCCCGCGGTCGGCCCGAGCGGGCGGTCGCGTTCCGCAGAGCGTCCCGCGTCCGCGCTACGCCGATCCGCTCGCACGCGGACCGCCGCTCACCGCTGAGCGGTGTCAGCTGTGGCTCGCTCCTCGCTCCGCTCGCCGCTCGCCCGCGGTCGGCCCGAACCGGCGATCGCGTTCCGCGGAGCGTCCTGCGTCCGCGCTTCAACGATCCGCTGGAACGCGGATCGCCGGTCACCGCTCCCACCGGGCTCCGCACCAGGCCGCGATCGACGCGAGCGGGCGCACACCACCAGCAGGTAGAGCCAGCGCGGCCGCCACCACGATTCGCTGCAACGAGGGAAGCCCGTCCCCACTCCGTCGCGCTCGCGCACGGTGCACAACCACTCCCCCGCATTAACAAAGGCGGAAGCCCTCCCCCCGCAGTCGCGGCGGCGCCCCGCGCCGCTCGCGCTGCGTCCCCCGCCCCTCAGCCGAGAATCGGTGCTCGTCTCCCGGAGGGAGGCGGCGGATCGGGATCGCGGCCCCTCCGGCGTGGTGGGCGTATGGGCCGCAGGCCCATCGGGCAGAGGGGCCGCGATCCCGATCCGCCGCCGGCCCCCACCAGACCCCTCAGCGCCGGTAGTTCGGCGCCTCCACCACCATCTGCACATCGTGCGGGTGCGACTCCTTCAGCCCGGCCGCCGTGATGCGCACGAACTTCCCGCGCTCCTTCAGCTCGGGGATGGTGCGCGCTCCGACGTAGAACATCGACTGGCGGAGCCCGCCGGCGAGCTGGTACGCCACGTTCGCGAGCGGGCCGCGATAGGGCACCTGGCCCTCGATGCCCTCGGCGATCAGCTTGTCGTCGGTGGGCACGTCGGACTGGAAGTAGCGGTCCTTCGAGTAGGAGGTCCGCTCGCCGCGGGTCTGCAGGGCGCCGAGGGAGCCCATGCCGCGGTAGGTCTTGAACTGCTTGCCGTTCTGGAACACGAGGTCGCCGGGGCTCTCCTCGCAGCCCGCGAGGAGAGAGCCGAGCATCACGGTGTCGGCGCCGGCGACGAGCGCCTTGGCGATGTCGCCGGAGTACTGGAGGCCGCCGTCGGCGATGACGGGGACGCCGGACTCGCGCGCGGCGAGGGACGCCTCGTAGACCGCGGTGACCTGCGGGACTCCGACGCCGGCGACGACGCGGGTGGTGCAGATCGAGCCGGGGCCGACGCCGACCTTGATGGCGTCGGCGCCCGCGTCGACGAGGGCCTGCGCCCCGGAGCGGGTCGCGACGTTGCCGCCGATGACGTCGACGCCGGCGAACGCGGAGTCGGACTTCAGGCGGCGGATGATGTCGAGCACGCCGGCGGAGTCGCCGTTGGCGGTGTCGACGACGATCACGTCGACGCCCGCGTCGAGCAGGGCGGTGGCGCGCTGCCAGGCGTCGCCGAAGAAGCCGATCGCGGCGCCGACCCGGAGGCGGCCCTCGTCGTCCTTCGTGGCGTTGGGGTACTGCTCCGACTTGTCGAAGTCCTTGACCGTGATGAGGCCGGCGAGCTTGCCCTGCGCGTCGACGAGCGGCAGCTTCTCGATCTTGTGCTGCGCGAAGAGGGCGATGACCTCGCTGTCGGGGATGCCGACGCGGCCCGTGATCAGGCCGGTGCTGGTCATCACGTCGCGGACGAGCGTGGTCGCCTTCTCGAACGGCGAGACGAAGCGCATGTCGCGGTTGGTGATGATGCCCACGAGCACGCCGGTGGAGTCGACGACGGGGAGGCCGCTGATCCGGTACTGGCCGCAGAGGTCGTCGACCTGGGCGACGGTGGCGTCCGGGGTGGTGGTGACGGGGTTCGAGACCATGCCCGACTCGCTCCGCTTCACCCGGTCGACCTGGTCGGCCTGGTCGGCGATGGAGAGGTTGCGGTGCAGGACGCCGAGGCCGCCCTGGCGGGCCATCGCGATCGCCATGCGCGCCTCGGTGACGGTGTCCATCGCCGCGGAGAGCAGCGGGGTCGCCACGCTGATGCGCTTGGTGAGACGGGAGGCCGTGTCGGCCTCGCTCGGGATGACGTCGGTGTGCCCCGGGAGGAGCATGACGTCGTCGTAGGTGAGTCCGAGGAATCCGAAGGGATCCGGCTGGTCCATCAATGCCCCTTAGCAGGTCGAGTGCGGGAGCCCGGAGAGGACGGGAGGAGTCCGCTCACGAGCGCCACGGTTGTTCGATCTTAAGCGCCGGGAGGCTCGCGGTATTCCTCGACGGCGCGGCCGCCGGGCCGCGGATGGGCGCTGGAGCGCTCTCCTCTCCCTCATAATGTCGTCACGCGTAAGTGCGGACGGTGAAACACCGCCGACACATGCGGAACGTATGGTCAACCAACGTTGTTTGACGACGGCGATTCGGGCGTGCCCGGAGACCCCATCCGTCTGTGCACCCTGACGAGAGGTAGACGTCTTGCTCACAGCCAGCCGTTCGATGCGCCGCCAGCGCTCGACGACCCTGCATCCGACGGACCGGGAGGCGCCCCGTGGATAGGAGACGCCCGAGGCTCCGAGACCGGCTCCTGTCCCTGGGTCTGCTCGCCGCGACCCTCACCGGGATCGCCGCGGCGGCCCCCGCCGCACTCGCCGCCACCACCGCCGACCAGTCGATCATCGCCTGGGTCCGCGTGCAGGGGACGAACGAGAACCTGACGGGGGTGACCGTCGAGATCGGCGGCGACGCCTCCGCGACCGTGACCACCGGCGAGGACGGCCGGGCCACGTTCCCCCTCGACGCCGCGGGCACCTACACGGTGACCGTCGACGAGGAGTCCCTGCCCGCCGACAAGGGCTACCCCGCCGCAGGTCAGAACCCGAAGCAGGTGAAGATCGTCGCCTCGCAGAACCAGATCGTGAACTTCATCGTCTCGACGGCCAACCCGAAGGGCTCCGGAGCGACCGTCCCGGTCCCGACGGACTCCGCGGCTCCGACGAGCCCCGCGACCGAGGGCACGACCGGCAACGACGCGACGAACCCCGACGGGACGTCCAACGCGGTGAACCAGCCGGTGTCGGCCGACACGTTCTGGATCATCTTCTGGCCGAAGGTCGTCACCGGCCTGATCTTCGGGCTCCTGATCGCCCTCGCGGCGATCGGCGCCTCGCTGATCTACGGCGTGACCGGCCTGAACAACTTCGCCCACGGCGAGCTGGTCACCTTCGGGGCGCTGATGGCGTACCTCTTCTCCGGGGTCTTCGGACTCCCGGCGCTGCTGGCCATCCCGATCGCGGTGATCCTCGGCGGGGCCTTCGGCTTCGTCCAGGACGGGCTGCTCTGGAAGCCGCTGCGGAAGAAGGGCATCCAGCTCATCCCGCTGATGATCGTGACGATCGGCCTCTCGCTGGCCCTGCGCTACGTGTTCGTCTTCTTCTTCGGAGCCGACCGCCTCTCGCTCCCCAACAGCACCGCTCCGTTCTTCACGGTGCCGGAGCTCGGGATCAGCCTGAAGTTCACCGACATCGTCGGCGCCGTCGTCGGCGTCGTCTGCATCGTCGCCGTGGCCTACGTCCTCACGAAGACGAAGATCGGCAAGGCGATGCGGGCGGTCTCGGACAACCGGGCCCTCGCCTCCGCCTCGGGCATCAACGTCGAGCGCGTCATCCGCGTCGTCTGGGTGATGTCGGGCGCTCTCGCCGCGCTGGCGGGCGTCTACATCGGCTACTACCAGTCGCTGCGCTGGGACACGGGAGCGTCGATCCTGCTGCTGATCTTCGCGGCGATCACGCTCGGCGGACTCGGCTCCGCCTACGGCGCGCTGGTCGGCTCGCTCATCATCGGACTGATGATGAACATCTCGACGATCTGGATCCCGGAGAATCTCAAGTACGTGGCTCCGCTCGTTCTCATGATCATCATCCTCCTGGTCAGGCCGCAGGGAATCCTGGGCCGCAAGGAACGGATCGGCTAGGACACCATGAACCTCAACTTCATCTGGCTGGCGATCGGGCAGATCGTCGATCCCACTGTCGCCGCGTACGCGCTGGCGACCATCGGCCTGGTCATCCACTTCGGATTCACGGGGCTGCTCAACTTCGGACAGGCCGGCTTCATGGCGGTGGGCGGCTACGCCTTCGCCATCACCTCGGTCAAGTTCGAGTGGCCCGTCTGGGGCTCCTTCCTCGCGACGATCGTCGCGGCGACCGTCTTCGCGCTCATCCTGGGCATCCCGACGCTCCGGCTGCGGGCCGACTACCTCTCGATCGTGACGATCGCGGCGGCGGAGATCATCCGGCTCTCGGTCAAGACCCCCGAGTTCTCGGCGATCACCGGCGGCTCGGAGGGCATCAACGGCGCGGCGAAGGCGTTCAACGACCTCAACCCGCTCCCCGAGGGCCGCTGGGGCATCGGCGTCCTCACCTACAGCCAGGACCAGTGGTGGGTGCGGATCGTCGGCTGGGGCCTCGTGCTCCTGGCCTGCCTCCTGGTGTTCCTCCTGATGCGCAGCCCCTGGGGCCGCGTCATCAAGGGCATCCGCGAGGACGAGGACGCCGTGCGCTCGCTCGGCAAGAACGTCTTCTCGTACAAGATCCAGGCGCTCATCCTGGGCGGCGTGCTCGGAGGCCTCGCAGGAGCGCTGTTCATCCTCCCCCGCTCGCTCCAGCCCGACAACTACGGCACCCAGCTCACGTTCTTCCTCTACACGATCATGCTGCTGGGCGGCGCCGCGACGGTCTTCGGACCCGTCGTCGGCTCGATCATCTTCTGGGTCGTCCTCGGTCTGACCGACGGACTGCTCACGCTCGGGATCGACACCGGGGTCCTCAACAACGACCTCATCCGCCTCACCACCGTGCAGACCGGACCCATCCGGTTCATCGTGGTGGGGGTAGCCCTCATGCTCCTGGTGATCTTCAGACCCCAGGGGATCTTCGGCAAGAAGAAGGATCTGCACTTTGCCTAAGACGCCGGTCTCGGACATCACCGAGGAAGCAATCGTCCCCGGGGTCAGGAAGAAGGACCCCATCGTCGTCGCCGACAACGTCAGCCGCCGCTTCGGCGGCCTGACCGCGGTCGACGTCGAGCACCTCGAGATCCCCCGCGGATCCATCACCGCCCTGATCGGCCCGAACGGAGCCGGCAAGACCACGTTCTTCAACCTGCTGACGGGCTTCGACAAGCCCAACACCGGCAAGTGGAACTTCAAGGGCAAGAACCTCGCCAACGTCCCGGCCTACCGGGTGTCGCGGATGGGCATGGTGCGCACGTTCCAGCTCACCAAGGCGCTCGGCGGCATGACGGTGCTCGAGAACATGCTGCTCGGCGCGAAGGGGCAGAAGGGCGAGAACATCTTCACCTCGCTCATCCGCCCGCTGTGGTCGAAGGAGGAGGACTCGATCGAGCAGCGCGCGATCCGCCTGCTCGAGAAGTTCAAGCTGGACACGAAGCGGGACGACTACGCGTCGAGCCTGTCGGGCGGCCAGAAGAAGCTGCTCGAGATGGCGCGGGCGCTGATGTCGGAGCCCGAGCTCGTCATGCTCGACGAGCCGATGGCCGGGGTGAACCCGGCGCTGACGCAGTCGCTCCTGGGCCACATCGTGAACCTGAAGGACGAGGGCATGACCGTGCTCTTCGTCGAGCACGACATGCACATGGTCAACACGATCGCCGACTGGGTGATCGTGATGGCCGAGGGCAAGGTCGTCGCCGAGGGCCCGCCCTCGACCGTGATGAACGACCCGGCCGTCATCGACGCGTACCTGGGCGCGCACCACGACACCGACCTGGGCACGATCGAGGGCCAGCTCGAGATCGCCGAGGAGATGGACTCCGACCTCGTCCGCGAGGACGTGGAGCGGCAGGCGGAGCAGGCCGGCGTCCCGACGCCCGGCCACGACGCTCCGGCCGCCGGAACGGCGTCCCCGTCGGCCTCCGCGCCGACGAGCGTCGCCCCGACGACCGACGCCCCGGCCGTCGAATTCGAGAAGGACGAGAGATGACCGCCGACACGACGACTCCGAACACCCTCGAGACGCACGATCTGCACGCGGGCTACGTGCCGGGGGTCAACATCCTCAACGGCTCGAACGTCTACGTGAAGCGCGGCGAGCTCGTCGGGATCATCGGCCCGAACGGTGCAGGCAAGTCGACGCTGCTGAAGGCGATGTTCGGCCTGGTCAACATCCGCCGGGGCACCGTCCTGCTGAACGGCGAGGACATCACCGGCCTCAAGGCCGACAAGCTGGTGTCCAAGGGCGTGGGCTTCGTGCCGCAGAACAACAACGTCTTCCCGTCGCTCACCATCGAGGAGAACCTCGAGATGGGCATGTACCAGAAGCCGAAGCTGTACAAGGAGCGGCTCGAGTTCGTCACCGAGCTCTTCCCGGAGCTCAGCAAGCGGCTCAAGCAGCGCTCGGGGTCGCTCTCGGGCGGTGAGCGCCAGATGGTGGCGATGTCGCGGGCTCTGATGATGGACCCGTCGATGCTGCTGCTCGACGAGCCCAGCGCCGGCCTGTCCCCGATGCGGCAGGACGAGACCTTCGTCAACGTGCAGCGGATCAACCGCGCGGGCGTCTCGATCATGATCGTCGAGCAGAACGCGCGGCGGGCGCTGCAGATCTGCGACCGCGGCTACGTCCTCGACCAGGGCCGCGACGCCTACGAGGGCGCGGGCCGGGAGCTGATGAACGATCCGAAGGTCATCGAGCTCTACCTGGGCACGCTCGCGACGACCAACGAGGTCACCACGAGCACCCCGACCGTCGGCGGCTGACCCCCGCTGCGAAGGGCCCGTCGTCTCCGGACGGCGGGCCCTTCGTCGTTGCCGGGGCGCGGAGCGGGCGCGAGCGGGCCGAGGGGCCGGTGCGGCTCCGGGGCGGAGGCGGGGCCGCTCGCGCAGGGCGCCGGGCGGCTCGGAGACCACTCCGAGCAGGGCGGGAAGGCAGGCGGCTCGGTGCCCGGAGACGCGCCGGCAAGGGGTGCCGCAGAAGGGAGGCGGGGGGGCCGCTCTCCCGGCGCGGACAGGCCTTCACCGGTCTCTCCGCGATGCCCGCCGAACCCCCGGGAAGCCGGCGGAACGGCGGGCCGGACCCTCGGTCTCCTGTCCGCGGGACGAGGGCAGGACAGCGAGAGTCTCTCCGCACCAGCGACACCCACGAGGGGGACAGGATATCGCCCTGCCTGCCGTAGTTTTGGGTACACGGGACAGCCCTGCAGGGGGACGTCCCGCTCCCCTCTCCCCCGGTAGGGACCGCGATCGGCCGCCGATCTCCTCCCCTCCCCGCAGCGCCTCGAGCGCCGCGTCGTCCGCCTCGAAGGAGCCGACCATGAAGAGATACACCCCCGCCCCTGTGGAACTCGGAGCCGGCTTCGGCACCGGTGCGATCGGCGACTACGAGCGCTGGCGCGTCGTCGGCGTCTACGCCCAGGTCGTCATCGCCGAGACCACCGGCGGCAAGCGCCGCAACTACAGCCGTTCCTTCGTCACGTACCGCCTGGCGCAGGAGGCGGAGCTGCTCCGCGCCTCCTAGGCCCTCCGCACTCCACGAGCGCGCGTCCTCCCACTGGAGGGCGCGCGCTTCTGCGTTCCCGCTCGACGTCGTCGCTCCCGCCCGCGGTTCGGCAGGGCGCCCCCTCGAGGCAGGGAGAGGCGCTCGGAGGCGCGTACAGGCCGTCAGAGCCGCTCCTCCTCCCGGGTGGCTCCTCGACGCCACGCCGGGCCCTGGACGCCGCGGAGCCGTCCGCCCGCACCCGACAGCGGCCACCCTCCCGGACGACCGCCGCGCCTCGCTGCGTCCGCACGACCGGCGCGTCTCCTGCTCTCCGCTCCGGGAACGGCGGAGGGGCCCGGTCCGAAGACCGAGCCCCTCAGGGATGCGGCAGGAGCCGCGTCACCGCGTCGTCAGTTCAGCGAACCCTCGACGGTCTCCTCGAAGGAGGTGGTGTTGCCCGTGCCGTACTTGTAGATCGAGACCGAGGCCTCGCTGGTGTCGCCGTTCTCGTCGAACGAGATCGGGCCGGAGAGGCCGTCGTAGTCGACGTCCTCGCCGTCGGCGATGAGCTTCGCGCAGTCGGCGAAGGTCGTGCACTTGGTGCCGCCCTCCGAGACCGACATGAGGTTGTCGCGGATGGTCGCACCGTCCGTCGCCTTGCCCTGGAGCGCGGCGAGAGCGGTCAGGACCGTGGCGTCGTACGACTCCGGCGCGTAGCTGAACACGGTCAGCGCGTCGTTGCCCTGCGACTCCACGAGCGACTGCAGCTTGCCCTGGAAGTCCTCGGACGCCTGGACGCCCGGGTTGGTGAACTGGGCGCCGGCGATGTCGACGTTGGTGTCGGACTCGCCGATGACGCCGTAGTTGCCGTCCGTGCCGTAGAGCTTCGAGAAGTCGAAGCCCTTGGCCGAGAGCTGCTCCGCGATGGTCTTGATCTCGTCGAACGAGATGACGACCAGCGCGTCGGGGTTCGGGGCGAGGACCGAGGTCAGCGCCGAGTTGAAGTCGGTCGAGGCCGGCTCGAAGATCTCCTCCGCCGCGACGGATGCTCCGCCCGCCTCGAGGGTCTCCTTGATGTTCTTCTCGAGGCCGGTGCCGTACGCGTCGTTCATGTACAGGATCGAGACGTTGGTCTTGCCGTCGCCGAGGATCTTGTTGCCGAGGATGCGGCCCTGGAGCACGTCCGAGGGAGCGGTGCGCCAGTAGTAGCCGTCGTCGTCGTAGGTCGTGAAGTCCGGCGAGGTGTTGGCCGGCGAGATCTGGACGACGCCCGCCTGGGTCACCTGGTCGATGAAGGTCTTCGAGACGCCCGAGGACGCCGCGCCGATGATGGCGGAGACGTTGTCGGCAATGAGGGACGTGGCCGACTGCGTCGCGATGTCGGTCGTGGTGTCGCCCGAGTCCTTCTGCTCCACGTCGATCGTGATGCCGGCCTTGGCGTCGTTGATGTCGACGACCGCCTGGTCGACGCCCGCGATCTCGGGCGGGCCGAGGACGGCGAGGGTGCCGGTCTGCGGGAGGATCGTGCCGATCTTGAGGGACAGGTCGCCCGAGCCGCTGTCGCCGCTCGATCCGCTGTCGCCGCCGCCGGCGCAGCCGGCGAGGACGAGAGCGCTGGCGCCCAGAATGGCGACGCCGCCGAGGGTTGCCCGGAGGGACCGCGCGCGGGCCGAGCCGGCCTTCGCGTAAACGCCCATGTTGCTCCTTGAGAGGTGTGTGTCAGTGGGAGCGGCGCCGGTGGCAACCGCTCGGCCAACCTAACCTTCGAAGCAGCCGTGAACAATACAGGGGTGTTACCAATACGTTTCGCGACCGGATCGTTACCATTCCGCTGTCGCGCCGCGCCAGGACGACGCGTTCCGCAGATCAGACGGAGGATCGGCGCCGTCTGCGCTCCGCGGCGACGAGGTCGCCTGAGAAGATCGCCAGGGCGGCCCACACCAGCGCGAAGCCGATCCAGCGCTCGAGCGGCATCTCCTCGTGCAGGACGAAGGCCCCGACGAGGAACTGCAGGAACGGCGTCAGGTACTGCACGAAGCCGACGATCGACAGCGGGAGGCGCCGGGCGGCGCCCGCGAACAGGAGCAGCGGGACGGCCGTGACGATCCCGGCCGAGGCGAGGATGAGGGCGTGCCCCGTCCCCTCTGTCGTCAGGGTCAGCCCCACCGTGGAGCCGACGACCGCCAGCTGCACCACGGCGAGCGGCGTCAGCCAGAGCGTCTCGAGCGTCAGCCCGCCGACCGCGTCCACCGTGCCGCCGACGCGGCTCTTCACCAGGCCGTAGAGGCCGAACGAGAAGGCGAGGGCGAGCGAGATCCACGGGAAGGATCCGTAGCCCACCGCGATGACCAGCACCGCGACCGCGCTGACGCCCATCGCGGCCCACTGCAGGGGCCGGAGGCGCTCGCGCAGCACCAGGACGCCCAGCAGCACCGTGACCAGCGGGTTCATGAAGTAGCCCAGGGCCGCCTCGATGACGTGGCCCGTGGTCGTGGCGATCACGTAGACCTGCCAGTTGACGTAGATGAGCACGCCCGCGATCGCCATCACGCCGAGCAGGCGGGGGCGGCGCAGCAGCGCGCCGAAGGAGCGCCAGCCGCGGAGGACCGTGAGCAGGATCACGCAGAAGACGAGCGAGAAGAGCACCCGGAACGCGACGATCTCGAACGGCGAGGCCGGCGCCATCGCGATGAAGTAGAGGGGCATCGCACCCCAGAGCAGGTAGGCCGAGAACGCGAACAGCAGCCCCGTGCCGGACATCCCGCCCGGGCGTCCCGCCGCTCCGAGCGCCTCCACTCCTTCGCCGACGGGCACGTCCGAAGGGGACGGCGAGACGGCCTCGGCAGGGGTGCGGGAGCTGGTCACTCCCCCGATGCTACGCAGGCGCGGGGTGGGAGGACGGCCCCGCAGCGGGCGGATCAGGCCACTGGTCGCGAGGAGGACCGGGAACGACGGAAGGGCCCGCCGACCGAGGTCGACGGGCCCTTCCGAGGGATGCTGCCTAGCGGACGACGACCGCGAGGACGTCGCGAGCGGAGAGGACCAGCAGGTCCTCGCCACCGAACTTGACCTCGGTTCCGCCGTACTTGGAGTAGATCACCTTGTCGCCGACGGCGACGTCGAGCGGCACGCGGTTGCCGTTGTCGTCGATGCGACCGGGTCCGACGGCGACGACCTCGCCCTCCTGCGGCTTCTCCTTGGCGGTATCGGGGATGACGAGACCGGAAGCGGTCACCTGCTCCGCCTCGACCTGCTTGATGACGATGCGATCTTCGAGCGGCTTGATGGACACCGACACGGTTGACCTCTTTCTTGACGACGATGTGGGCGGAACGCGGTTCTGGCACACACGCTCCGAGAGTGCTAGATCCATCGTAGGGGCTCCGCTGGCACTCGTGCAATCAGAGTGCCAAGCGGGGCGGCGGACCCGCCGGGAGGCCGTGGCCTACCATGGCCGGATGCGACGCGACGAGCTGGTCGAGCTCCTCTCCCCCGAGGGCCTCCGGCTCCTCGACTCCCTCGACGGCTACCGGTCCGACGACCTGGTGCGGGCCGTGGCACGCCTCCGGGCCGCCGGCCACTCCCCCGTCCTCGTCGCCGCGGTGCTCACCCAGGCGAGGCTCCGGCAGAAGGCGGAGGCGAAGTTCGGAGAGTTCGCCCGCTCGATGCTCTTCACGGACGCGGGACTCGAGCAGGCGACGCGGCTGCGCGTCGCCGCCCTGCACGCTGGCCGGTTCGCCGCGGCGGGAGCGGCGCGCGTCGCCGACCTCGGCAGCGGGATCGGCGGCGACGCCCTCGCGATGGCCGCGATCGACCTGGCGGTCACCGCCGTCGAGGCCGACGAGGTCACCGCGACCCTGGCCAGCTTCAACCTCGCCCCGTTCCCCGCGGCGAGCGCCGTGCACTCGACGGCCGAGGCCTTCGACCTCGACGGCTTCGACGCCGTCTACCTGGACCCGGCACGCCGCACGGCGGGCCACCGCGAGACCCGCCGGCTCGACGATCCGGACGACTACTCCCCCTCGCTCGACTTCGCGTTCGGCCTGGCCGAGCATCGTCCCGTGGGCGTGAAGGTGGGTCCCGGCTTCGACCGCGAGCGCCTGCCGCGGGACGCCGAGGCGCAGTGGGTCTCGGTCGACGGGGAGCTGGTCGAGACCGGGCTCTGGTTCGGTTCTCTGGCGCGCCCGGGCGTGCGCCGCTCCGCTCTGCTGCTCGGCGCGACCGGCTCCTCCGAGCTCACCGCGGCGGGCGACAGCGAGGACGAGGAGGTCGGCCCCCTCGGCGCGTTCGTGCACGAGCCGGACGGCTCCGCGATCCGCGCGCGCCTCCTGGGCGAGCTCGCGCGCTCCAGCGGCTCGCGGATGCTCTCGCCCGGCATCGCCTACCTGACCGGCGACCATGCGGCCGCCTCGCCCTTCCTCCGCAGCTTCCGGGTCCTCGCCGAGCTGCCGCTGGACGAGCGCACGCTGGCGAAAGAGCTGCGCACCCGCGGCATCGGCGTGCTCGAGATCAAGAAGCGCGGGGTGGACGTCGACCCCGCCCGCTTCCGCAAGCGGCTGGGCCTCTCCGGCACCGGCAGCGCGGTGCTGATCCTGACGCGGATCGCCGGGCGCCACCGCGCGCTGCTCGCGGAGCGCGTCGAGCGGCCCGCGCCGGCTCAGTAGCCGGAGGTGCCGGCGGCGAGGGCGACCACGACGAAGACGAGGAAGACCGCCAGGTAGATCAGCGAGACGGCGATGCCGGCGAACCCGGTGATGATCGCGGTCAGCGCGAAGCCGCGCGCGGCCGGCTCGCGCCGGCGTCCGAGGAAGCCGAGCACGACGGCCGGAGCCGACAGCAGGAAGCCGAAACCGGCGGCGAAGAGCGTGATGACCAGGCCGACGATGCCGAGGATCATCCCGACGAGGCTCAGCGTGCGGGGGACGACGGGCGCCGGAGCGGCCGCGTAGGCGGCGGGGTGGCCGGGCGCGGAGGAGTAGGCGGGCGCCGAGGGGTACGCGGGCGGCGGCGGCGACCCGTAGGCCGGCGGTGCGGAGTCGGCGAGCGGCACCGACGGCTGCGACGCGGCCGAGGGCGGAGCGGGCGGGGCCGGGGGGACGGGCGGGGCCGGCGGGACCGGGACGGAGCCGTGCTGCTCGTCGGAGCCGGGACCGGGACGGGTGCTGTCGTCGCTCATGGCGCGAGTCTAGCCAGCACCCGGGCGGCGGCGGAGGGGTTCCGTCCGCTCACGCGGGCAGGTAGCCGCCGTCGCGCAGGTCGCCGACGAAGGCCGTCCAGGCGAGGTAGGCGATCACCGCGAGGACGATCGCGAGGTAGCCCAGCACGAAGCCGGCGACCGCGAGACCGCGGCCGCGCTGTCCGGAGCGTCGGGCCTGGGCGAAGCCGATGTGGCCGAGGACGATGGCGGCGGGCGCCAGCCCCAGCAGTCCGCACACCAGAGCCGCGACCGCGAGCGGATTCATCGGCGGGCGGCGGGGCGGGAGACCGGGGTAGGGACCGGCGGCGGCCGTCGGCGGCGGGTAGGCCGCCGACGGCTCGCCGAGCGGAGGGGCGAACGGCGCGGGCGCCGGTCCGGTCTGCGGTCCGGGCGCGGTGTCGTCGGTCACGGTGTCCTCCTGGTGGTGCGGGCGCCCCCGAGCCTCGGAGGCGTGTCGATCAGTACCCGGTCGAGGGCATGGTCGCCGCGATCGAGAAGAGCGCGACGAACGAGATGATGGTGATGATGATCGCGACGAAGCCGATGATGACGGCGGCGAGGGCGAGGCCGCGGCCCTTCTCCCCCGTGCGCTTGATCTGCGACAGGGCGATGAAGCCCAGCACGATGCCCACGATGGAGACGAAGAACGAGGCGATGAAGCCGATGATCGCCAGGATGTTGTAGCGGTCGGACGCGGGCGTGTACGGAGTGGTCATGGAATCCCCCAGGGTCAGGAACGAGCGGATGCGGCCAAGAGTGGCAGTGGCACGATCCGCCTGTCAAAAAGCTGGATGGCGCTTGCGCGGCCCGGCCGCCGCCCGGTAGAGGCCTCAGCGGACCTGGATCTCGGTGACCGGGAGGGTCGAGTCGGCCCCGAAGCCGAGCCCCGACGGCGGATGCCCCGCCTCGATCAGCTGCGCCGCCAGTGCGGCGATCATCGCGCCGTTGTCGGTGCAGAGCGAGAGCGCCGGGATCCGCAGGGTCACTCCCGCGGCCGCGCACCGCTCCTCCGCCAGCGCGCGCACCCGGGCGTTGGCGACCACGCCGCCGCCGAGCAGGAGGCGCGGCACGCCCCGGTCGCGGCAGGCGGCGAGCGCCTTCGTGAGCAGGACGTCGGCGACCGCCTCGCGGAAGCTCGCCGCGACGTCGGCCACGGGCACCTCCTCCCCCGCGT
This sequence comes from Rathayibacter sp. AY1F9, assembly GCF_002932155.1. NCBI lineage: Bacteria > Bacillati > Actinomycetota > Actinomycetes > Micrococcales > Microbacteriaceae > Rathayibacter > Rathayibacter sp. AY1F9. The sequence goes on from NZ_PSVA01000028.1 coordinate 25,222, forward strand.
CCTGGCGCTTCTCGACCCAGCGGGCGACCGCGGTCTTCAGCCCGGAGAACGAAAAGTCGTAGCGGTGGCGCTCGAGGTCCTTCGGCAGGCTGAGCCCGCGGGGGAAGCGGATCGCCTTCGGGTCCCCGTCCGCCGCCACCCGGTCGATCTGCGGTCCGCCCGGATAGGGCAGGCCCAGGACTCGTGCCACCTTGTCGAAGGCCTCGCCGGCGGCGTCGTCGATGGTCTCGCCGAGCAGCTCGACGTCCGATACCAGATCGCGCACGTGCAGGAGCGAGGTGTGCCCGCCCGAGACCAGCAGCGCGATCGTCGGCACCTCGACGGGGCTGCCCTCGCTGCCGTCTGCACGGAGGACATCGGCTCCCACGTGGCCGACGAGGTGGTTCACGGCGTAGAGCGGCAGGCCGAGCGAGACGGCGAGCGCCTTCGCCGCTCCGACGCCGACCATGAGGGCGCCCGAGAGTCCCGGTCCGCTGGTGACCGCGATCGCGTCCAGGTCGCCGAGCGCGACACCGGCCTCGGAGAGCGCCGCGTGCAGGGCGGGCTCGAGCGCCTCCAGGTGCGCCCGGGCGGCCACCTCGGGCACGACGCCGCCGTAGCGGGCGTGCTCCTCCATCGAGGAGGCGATGGTGTTCGAGAGAAGCGTCGTGCCGCGGACGATGCCGATCCCCGTCTCGTCGCAGCTGGTCTCGATGCCGAGGACGAGGGGTCCGGTGCTCACGGGGTCTCCTGGGTCGGGGTCGGCGGCCGGCGCATCACGATCGCGTCCACTCCGTCGGGCTGGTAGTAGGCGGGGCGGACGCCGATCTCCTCGAAGCCCTCCGAGCGGTAGAGGGTCTGCGCGGCGGGGTTGTCGGCGCGGACCTCGAGGAAGACCTCGCGGGCGCCGTGTTCGCGGGCCGCCTCGAGGAGCGCGCGCAGCAGTCGGCGGCCGAGGCCGGTGCGGCGGACCCGGGCGACGACCGCGATCGTCTGCACGTCGCCCTCGTGGGCGCCGACGGGGCAGAGGAGCCCGGCGTAGCCGACCACCTCGCCGTCCTGCTCGGCGACCAGGTACCGGGTGTGACGGCTCCGGATCTCCTCCGCCATCATCCCGCGCGACCAGGCGTCGCCGGCGAACTCGGACTCCTCGATCGCCATGACAGCGTCGAGGTCGTCCGCCTGCGCGTCGCGGAGCACGGCCTCGCTCATGCGGTCACCCGCTTGGGGCCGGCGGACAGCGTGACGTCGGGCGAGCGGAGGTAGAGGGGCTCGTCCGCGGCACCGGGCCGACCGGCCGCGCGCAGGCGGGCGGCCACGACTCCGAGCTCGCCGGCGGAGACAGACTCGGCCTCCAGGCGCGGGAGCTCCGGATGCGGGAGGGCCGGCGGCTTGTCCAGGCCCGGGCCGGCGAGGCGGACGGGGAGCCCCTGATCGTCGAGCCCGTCGTAGGCGCTCCAGTACAGCTCTCGGCGGCGGGCGTCGGTGACGACGAGGAAGCCCGCGGCGCGCCCGTGCCGCAGCGCGGCGAGCGCGATCGCGTCGTGCGAGACCACGGGGAGGGTGGGGACGCCGCGGCCGAGCGCGAAGGCCCGGGCGGCGGCGATCCCGACCCGGAGGCCGGTGAAGGGGCCGGGGCCCATGCCCACGGCGACCGCCTCGATGCCCCCGGGAGCCACGTCGGCCGCCTCGAGCGCCTCCTGGATCAGCCGGCCGACCACCTCCGCGTGGCGCATGGTGTCGATCTCGGTGCGCTCCGAGCGCACGGCGCCCGCGGAGTCGACGACGGCGACGGAGGTTCCGGAGGAGGTGTCGATCGCGAGGAGCACGCGTCCAGGGTACCCGCGGGCTCAGCTCCAGCCGGTGCCGCGGAAGCGGACGGTCCGCGGCTCGATCGGCTCCTCGCCCTCCTCGGCGTCGGAGCCGGCGGTCGGCCGCTCGATGACCACGTCGAGCCAGGACTCCGCGACGCCGTCCAGCATCCCGGCCCCCCACTCCACGACGATCACCGAGCGCGCCGGATCGAGGTCGAGGTCGTCGAGCTCGACCGGCGAGCCCACGCGGTAGGCGTCGACGTGCACGAGCGGCGGCCCGTCGTGCAGCGGCGGATGCGTCCGCGCGATCACGAAGGTGGGGCTCGTCACGGGACCCCGCACGTCGAGGCCCTCGCCGAGCCCGCGCGTGAAGGTCGTCTTGCCCGCGCCGAGCGGCCCGGTCAGCACCAGCAGGTCGCCGGCGCGCAGCACTCGGCCGAGCTCGCGGCCGAGCTCCGCCATGGCCTCCGGATCGGCGACCTCGACGACGCGGTCCGCGAACCAGGAGCGCTCAGGCACGGCCGTCCGCCGCGCTCAGCAGCCGCCGCTGGACCCGCGGCCCGAGCCGGGTGACCAGCTCGTAGTTGATGGTGCCGCACCACCGCGCCCACTCGTCGACCGAGGGGACGCCGGTCGTCGGGTCGCCCCAGAGCGTCACCGGGTCGCCCGTCGCGACGCTCGCATCCCCCACGTCGACGACGAACTGGTCCATCGCGACCCGCCCGGCGATCCGGTGGCGGCGGCCGCCGATCGAGACCTCCGCGACGCCGGAGGCGCTCCGCGGGATGCCGTCCGCGTAGCCGAACGGCACGAGCGCGAGGGTCGTCCCGCCCTCGGCCCGCCAGGTGTAGTCGTAGCTCACGCCGGTCCCGTGGGGCACCCGGCGGACGCCGGCGACGCGGCCCTGCAGCGTCATCGCCGGGACGAGCCCGAGCTGGAGCGAGGTCTCGTCCTCGAACGGCGAGAGTCCGTAGAGGGCGATGCCGCTGCGCACCATGTCGAGGCGTGCTTCCGGGAGGCGCAGCGCCGCCGCCGTCGCCGCGAGGTGCAGGACCGGCGCCTGCACCCCGTGCGCGGCCAGCACGGCCTCGGCGCGGCGGAGGAGCGCGAGCTGGGCGAGGTCGTCCTCGCGCGAGGTGTTCGACAGGTGCGAGAACAGCCCGGTGAGGTGGACGGTGCCGCGAGCGCTGTGACGGGCGAGCGACTCCGCCAGGTGCGGCCACTCCTCCTCCGCGGCGCCGTTGCGGCTGAGGCCCGTGTCGACCTTGAGCTGCACGGCCGCGCGCACGCCTCGGTCCTCCGCCGACTGCGCGAGCGTGTCGAGCTGGTCGACGGAGGAGACGGCGACGTCGATCGAGTGCTCGAGCGCCGCGTCGAAGTCCTCGCCGGGGTCGTGCAGCCAGCAGAGGATCGGAGCGACGACGCCTGCCTCGCGCAGGGCCACGGCCTCCCGCAGCTCCGCGGTGCCGAGGGCGTCCGCGCCGCCGTCGAGCGCCGCCTGCGCCGCGGCCAGGGCGCCGTGCCCGTAGCCGTTGGCCTTGACGACGGCCATCAGCCGGCGGGCGCCGGTGAGCTCGCGCAGACGCGCGGCGTTCGCCACCATCGCGTCGACGTCGATCACCGCCTCTCGGTACGACGCGGGGACGCTCACGACTCGGCCACCACGAACGCGCAGGCCACGCCCGCGTCGTGCGTCATCGAGAGGTGCAGGCGCGTGATCCCGCGCGCCTCCGCGGCCGCCCGGGCCGGGCCGTGCAGCGCGAAGGACGGATTCCCGTGCTCGTCCCGCTCGACGACCATGTCGTGCCAGCGGGCGCCCACGGAGTCGCCGAGCGCCTTGATCAGCGCCTCCTTGGCGGCGAAGCGGCCCGCCAGCGAGGCGACGGGAAGCGAGCGTTCGCTCTCGGCGAACAGCCGGTCGCGGAGCCGGGGCGTGCGCGTCAGCGAGCGCTCGAAGCGCGCGAGGTCCACGACGTCCACCCCGATCCCCACGATCACGGCTCGATCACTCGACCGTGACCGACTTGGCGAGATTGCGCGGCTGGTCGACGTCGAGGCCCTTGGCGGCGGCGAGCTCCATCGCGAACATCTGCAGCGGGGTGACGGCGAGCAGCGGCTCGAACAGCGGGTCGGCGAGCGGGATCGGCACGACCTCGTCGGCGATCTGGATCGCGGCCGTATCGCCCTGCTCCGCGATCGCGATGACGCGGGCGCCGCGGGCCTTGATCTCCTGGATGTTCGAGATCACCTTGCGCTGCAGCTCGTACGACTCGCTCGGGCTCGGCACGATCACGAACACGACCTGGCCCGGCTCGATCAGCGCGATCGGGCCGTGCTTGAGCTCGCCCGCCGCGAAGCCCTCGGCGTGGATGTAGGCGAGCTCCTTGAGCTTCAGCGCGCCCTCGAGCGCCACCGGGTAGCCGACGTGGCGGCCGAGGAACAGCACCGCACGGGTGTCGGCCATCCAGCCGGCCAGCTGGGCGATGTCGTCGGAGGCGTCGAGCACGCGGGAGAGCTTCTCCGGGATCGCGGCGAGCTGGGCCGCCTGAGAGGCGACGAGCTCGGTGGAGGCGGCACCGCGCACCGCGGCCAGGTGCAGCCCGAAGAGGTAGAGCGCCGCGATCTGGGCGACGAAGGCCTTGGTCGAGGCGACCGCCACCTCCGGGCCCGCGTGCGTGTAGAGCACGGCGTCCGACTCGCGTGGGATCGTCGCGCCCTGGGTGTTGCAGACCGAGAGCGTCCTGGCGCCGTGCTCGCGGGCGTACTTGACCGCCATCAGCGTGTCCATCGTCTCACCGGACTGGCTGATCGAGACGACGAGGGTGCGCGGGGTGAGCACCGGGTCGCGGTAGCGGAACTCGTGGCTGAGCTCGACCTCGACGGGGACGCGCGCCCACTTCTCGATCGCGTACTTGGCGACCATGCCCGAGTAGGCGGCCGTGCCGCAGGCGATGATCGTGATGCGGTCGATCTCCGTCAGCACCGGGCCGAGCGCGTCGAGCTCCGGCAGCGTGATCGCGCCCTCGTGGATGCGGCCGCGGAGCGTGTTCGCGACGGCCTCGGGGCCCTCGGTGATCTCCTTGGCCATGAAGCTCGACCAGCCGCCCTTCTCGGACGCCGACGCGTCCCAGGCGATCTCGAACGGCTCGGTCTCGACGGGGTTGCCGAAGAAGTCGGTCACCGTGACGAGCTCCGGGGTGATCGTGACGATCTGGTCCTGGCCGATGGCGACCGCGCGGCGGGTGAACTCGACGAACGCCGCGACGTCGGAGCCGAGGAAGTTCTCCCCGTCGCCCAGGCCGATCACGAGCGGCGAGTTGCGGCGCGCGCCGACGACCACGCCGGGCTGGTCCTGGTGCAGGGCGAGCAGGGTGAACGCGCCCTCGAGGTGCGCGACGACGGCCTGGAAGGCGAGCACGAGGTCGCCGGTGCGGCGGTACTCGCGGGCGATCAGGTGCGCGGCGACCTCGGTGTCGGTCTCGCTCTCGAAGACGGCGCCCTCGGCGAGCAGCTGCTCCTTGAGCGGCTGGAAGTTCTCGATGATGCCGTTGTGGATGACGGCGAGCCTGCCCTCGTCCGCGAGGTGGGGGTGGGCGTTGCGGTCGGTCGGGCCGCCGTGCGTCGCCCAGCGGGTGTGGCCGATGCCCGTGGTGCCCTCGGCCAGCGGGTGCGCTTCGAGGTCGTCGACGAGGACGCTGAGCTTGCCCGAGCGCTTGCGGCTGTCGAGCTGCCCGTCGGCGTCGATCACGGCCACGCCGGCCGAGTCGTAGCCGCGGTACTCCAGACGCTTCAGGCCCCCGAGCAGCACGGCCAGGCTGTCGCGCTCACCGACGTATCCAACGATTCCACACATGCGCTCGATTCTAAGCGGCGCGGAGGCGCCTCCCGCGGCGTCGGGCACCCGGCGGGGCGGACGCTAGGATCGGTCCCCATGCCGTCGTCTCCTCGCGATCCCGCACGCGACGCGCACCCCTCCCCCTTCGTCGAGATCGTCCGCTCCGACTGGGCCGAGCTCGCCCGCACCACGGAGCTGCCGCTGTCGGAGACCGAGGTCGTGCAGCTGCGGGGGCTGGGCGACCGGCTGAGCCTCACCGAGGTCGCGGAGGTCTACCTGCCGCTCTCGCGCCTGCTGAGCCTGTACGCCGGTGGCGCGCGGCACCTGCACCGCGCGACGAGCACGTTCCTCGGGGAGCGCGCGCAGCCGACTCCGTTCGTGATCGGCGTCGCGGGGTCGGTCGCGGTGGGCAAGTCGACGATCGCGCGCCTGCTGCGGGAGCTGCTCGCCCGCTGGGAGGACACGCCCCGCGTCGAGCTGGTGACCACCGACGGCTTCCTGCTGCCCAACCGCGAGCTGGAGCGCCGCGGTCTGATGAGCCGCAAGGGCTTCCCCGAGTCGTACGACCGGCGGGCGCTGCTGCGCTTCGTCTCGGAGGTGAAGGGCGGGGCCGCGGAGGTGCGCGCGCCGTTCTACTCGCACCTCTCCTACGACATCGTCCCCGACGCCGAGATCGTCGTGCGGCGGCCGGACGTGCTGATCGTCGAGGGCCTGAACGTGCTGCAGCCGCCGGTGCCCGGTCACGGCCTGGCGGTCAGCGACCTGTTCGACTTCACCGTCTACGTCGACGCCCGGACCAGCGACATCGCGCGCTGGTACGAGGAGCGCTTCCTCACCCTGCAGCAGGGCGCGTTCGCGAATCCGAACTCCTACTTCCACCGCTACGCGGCGCTCAGTCCGGACGAGGCCCGTGAGCGCGCGCGGAGCATCTGGGCCGCGATCAACGAGCCGAACCTGCTGCAGAACGTGCGCCCCACCCGCTCCCGCGCGAGCCTGGTCCTCCGCAAGCAGGCCGATCACACGGTCTCCTCGGTCCTCCTCCGCAAGATCTGACCGCGCCCCCGGTCGCTGTTCGCCGCCGCGCGCACCGCGCAGCCACCGACCTCCTCGAACCCCTCCACCGCAGGATCGGTGCAGGCTCGGGACCACCCGCGAGCCGTCGGCGGGAATCGCGTGCCAAGCGATTCACGCGCGGCGAACGCGACCCGCTCCACCCGTGCAACCACCTCGCGAAGCCGACCGCGAGGTGCCGCGCAAGGAGCGGCCCCGCAACAAGCACCGCCGCGTGCCAAGCGATTCCCGCGCGGCGAACGCGACCCGCTCCACCCATCGTGACCACCTCGCCAAGCCGACCGCGAGGGGCCGCGCAGGGAGCGGCCCCGCAACGAACACAGCCGTCGTGGGAATCGCGTGCCAAGCGATTCACCCGCGGCGAACGCGCCCCGCTCCACCCATCGCAACCACCTCGCCAAGCCGACCGCGAGGGGCCGCGCAGGGAGCGGCCCCGCAACGAACACAGCCGTCGTGGGAATCGCGTGCCAAGCGATTCACCCGCGGCGAACGCGCCCCGCTCCAGCCATCGCAACCACCTCGCGAAGCCGACCGCGAAGGGCCGCGCGGGGAGCGGCCCCCGTAACGAACACCGCCGTCGTGGGAATCGCGTGCCAAGCGATTCACCCGCGGCGAACGCGCCCCGCTCCACCCATCGCAACCACCTCGCGAAGCCGACCGCGAGGGGCCGCGCAGGGAGCGGCCCCGCAACGAACACAGCCGCGTGCCAAGCGATTCACCCGCGGCGAACGCACCCCGCTCCACCCATCGCGACCACCTCCCCAAGCCGACCGCGAGGAGCCGCGCAGGGAGCGGCTCCTTAAGAACGCAGCCGCTCGAGCACGACCGCGGCGAGCGATTCGGCGAGGCGGTCGGCCGTCTCCTGCGTCTTCGCCTCGACCATGACGCGCACCATCGGCTCGGTGCCGGAGGGGCGCAGGAGCACGCGGCCGTCGCTGCCGAGCTCGGCGGTGGCGTCGGCGACGGCGGAGGCGATGACCTCGTCGTCGCGGACGCCCTCGCGGTCGACGCCGCGCACGTTGAGGAGGGTCTGCGGGAAGACGGACATGACTGCGGCCAGGTCGGCGATCGTGCGTCCGGTCCGGGCCATCTCGGCCGCGAGCTGGAGGCCGGTGAGCACCCCGTCGCCGGTGGTGGCGTAGCGGCTCATGATGACGTGGCCGGACTGCTCCCCGCCGAGCGAGTAGCCGCCGTCGTTCATCGCCTCGAGGACGTAGCGGTCGCCGACCGCGGTCTCGATGACGCGGATGCCGGCGGCGCGCATGGCGAGCTTGAGGCCGAGGTTGCTCATGACGGTGGCCACGAGGACGTCGTCGCGCAGGGCGCCGCGGCGGGCCATGGCTGTCGCGAGGATCGCCATGATCTGGTCGCCGTCGACGATGCGGCCCTCGGCGTCCACTGCGAGGCAGCGGTCGGCGTCGCCGTCGTGGGCGATGCCGATGTCGGCGCCGGCCGCGCGGACGGCGTCGGCGACGTTGTCGAGGTGGGTGGAGCCCACTCCGTCGTTGATGTTGAGGCCGTCGGGGTCGTTGCCGATGACGGTGACGGTCGCTCCGGCGTCGGTGAACACTTGGGGCGAGATGCCGGCGGCGGCGCCGTGCGCGCAGTCGATGACCACGTGCAGGCCGTCGAGACGGGTGCCCTCGAGGGATCCGAGCAGGTGGAGGACGTAACGGTCCTCCGCGTCGGAGAAGCGGGTGATGCGGCCGACGTCGGCTCCGGTCGGCGTGAGCGGGGGGACTCCGAGGGCCGCTTCGATGCGGTTCTCGAGCTCGTCCGGGAGTTTGCGTCCGCCTGCGGCGAAGAACTTGATGCCGTTGTCGGCGGCGGGATTGTGCGAGGCCGAGATCATCACGCCGAAGTCGGCGTTCTCGTCGGCGATGAGGTAGGCGGTGGCGGGCGTCGGGATGACGCCGGCGTCGAGCACGTCGACTCCAGCGCTCGCGAGACCCGCCGCGACCGCGGCTCCGATGAACTGACCGGAGATGCGGGGGTCGCGGGCGAGCACGGCGACGGGCCGACGGCCCTCGGCCCGGGCGGCCGCTCCGAGTACACGGGCGGCCGCCTGGGCGAGGCCGAGAGCCAGGTCGGCCGTGACCTCGCGATTAGCGAGGCCACGGACGCCGTCTGTTCCGAACAGGCGCGGCATGGTGCGCAGTCCCTTCTCGAGCTGCTGGTCGTGCGGCCGTCAGGCCGCGTCGACTAGCGCTTCGAGAACTGGGACGCCTTGCGGGCCTTCTTGAGACCGGCCTTCTTGCGCTCGATGACGCGGGCGTCGCGGGTCAGGAAGCCCGCCTTCTTCAGGATCGCGCGGTTGTTCTCGCGGTCGATCTCGTTGAGGGCACGGGCGATGGCGAGGCGCAGCGCGCCGGCCTGGCCGGAGGGGCCGCCGCCGGTGATCTTGGCGACCACGTCGTAGGAGCCGATCAGGTCGAGCACCTTGAAGGGGTCGGTGATCAGCTGCTGGTGCAGCTTGTTGGGGAAGTACTCCGCGAACTCGCGGGCGTTGACGGTCATGCCGCCGTTGCCGGGGACGAGGCGCACGCGGGCGATGGCCTGCTTGCGTCGGCCCACGGCTGCGCCGGAGACGTTGAGGACGGCGCGGGGCGTCGTGGACGCCTCGGTGGCCGGGCTTTCGGTGGAGTAGCTCTCGGGAGCCACGTCGATCTGGTCTGCGATCTTCGCCACGGTGTAGGTGATCCTTTGTCTTCGAAGTCTGGGATGTCGGGGAGGGCCGGAGCCTACTGGGCGACCTGGGTGAAGGCGTACGCCTGCGGCTGCTGGGCCGCGTGGGGGTGCTCGGATCCCGTGTAGACCTTCAGCTTGCGCAGCTGGGCGCGGCCGAGGGAGTTCTTGGGGAGCATGCCGCGGATGGCCTTCTCGACGGCGCGGACCGGGTTCTTCTCGAGGAGCTCGGCGTACGTGGTGGCCGAGAGGCCGCCCGGGTAGCCGGAGTGGCGGTAGGCCTTCTTCTGGAGGAGCTTCTGGCCGGTGAGGGCGACCTTCTCCGCGTTGACGATGATGACGAAGTCGCCCATGTCCATGTGCGGCGCGAAGGTGGCCTTGTGCTTGCCGCGCAGGAGCGCCGCGGCGTGGGTGGCGAGACGGCCGAGCACGACGTCGGACGCGTCGATGACGATCCAGTCGTGCTGGACGTCAGCCGGCTTCGGAGAAAAAGTGCGAGTCACGTGAGTGCTGCTTTCTGGTCGGAGTGAGGTGTTCGTGGATCCCGCTCCGTGGCCGTTCGACCCGCGAGGGGCCGAACCGATCCGGTGGAGGGCTCAACTTCGGGCGCTCGGCACACGGCCGAAAACACCAAGGGTCGACATTACAGCAAAGCCCCCGTGCGGCCAAGCACGGATCGTGGCGGCAGGGGCTCCGGCGGCGGGAGGTGCGACCCGAGCCGCCACGGGTCGCGGGGCGCGGGCGCGCGCCCTCGCCTCACTCCGAGTCCTCCGGGTCCGGCCCCTCGGTCCGCACGGTGCGCTTCGCGCGGGTGAGCAGGGCCCGCTCGGCGAGCGCGTCGTCCTCGGGGTAGTCGACCTCGCGGAGGATGAGGCCGCGGGCCGGCATCACCGCGAACGCGTTGGTCCGTCTGGCGGCGTCCCGGAGCAGCGGGACCGCCCCCGCCTCGAGCTTCCCGGCGCCGACCGCGACGCACGCCCCCACGAGGGCCCGCACCATGCTGTGGCAGAAGGCGTCCGCGCGCAGGTGGGCGTGCAGGACTCCGTCGGCGTCTCGCTCCCAGGTGAAGTCGAGCAGGCTCCGGATGGTGGTGGCCCCTGCGCGGGCACGGCAGAACGACGCGTAGTCGTGCAGGCCCAGGAGCGAGCGGGCCGCGGCCGACATCGCGTCGAGGTCGAGGGAGTCGGTGATCCAGGTGGTGTACGTGCGGTCGAGCGGGTGGCGCATCGAGGAGGCGTCGGCCAGCCGGTACTCGTACCGCCGCCAGCGCGCCGAGAACCTCGCGTCGAACCCCTCCGGCGCCTCCGTCACCCGGTGCACCGAGACGTCGGTGTACTGCCCGAGGATCCCGCGGAGCCGCCGCTCCAGGATCGACGCGGGCGGGAACGGCTCCTCCCCCGGTCGGCGCCGGCCGGTGCTGATGCGGCCCCACTGCTCGGGGGTGAGGTCGACGTGGGCGACCTGGGCGCTGGCGTGCACGCCGACGTCGGTGCGCCCGGCGACCGTCACGGTCGGGTGCTGCTCGGAGCGCAGCACCAGGGCGAGCGACTCCTCGAGCACCCCCTGCACGGTGCGGAGGCCGGGCTGTTTGGCCCACCCGGAGAAGTGCGAGCCGTCGTAGGCCAGGTCGAGGCGGACGCGGTGGAGCATCAGACGAGTGTAGAGCGCGCCGTGGTCGCGGCTCAGGCGACCGCGAGCGGGACGTCGACAGTCGCCAGGGCCGAGACCGCCCAGCCGACCAGCGTCGACTGCTCGCCGACCGAGGAGACGATCCGCGCCTCCCCGCCGCCTGCGAGCACGGCCAGCTCGGAGGGAGCGGAGGCGATGCCCTGCACCCCGTAGGCGGCCGTGCCCAGCGAGACCGGCACGGCGCCGAGCGCCTCGCCCGCACCGGTGAAGGTCTCGACGAGGGGCCCGCGGTGCAGCGTCAGCACGACGACCGGATCGCCGCCGTCGACGGCGTAGGAGCACGTGTCTTCCGCGGCGGTGATCGACACGGTACCCGCCGTCGAGCCGGCCTCCTGCTCGACGAGGGAGGCGGGGAGAGCGGTCGCGCAGTCCACGCCCTCGCTCGACGGCACGGAGGGCACGGAGGGCACGGTCGGTGCGGCCGACGGTACCGGAGGCGTGCTCGCGAGGCCCGCCGACTCCGGCACGTCGATCACCTCGCCGGAGGCGCAGCCGCTCACTCCGCCCGCGAGTGCCAGGGCGAGGACCGCCGCAGCAGCCGAGGAGGGCAGTCGCACAGGAGTCCTCCGAGGATCGTCGGGGCGGACCCCGGGAGCGCCGGTCGTGACGCGGCCGCACCCGACGAGCGCAGCCGTGCCATCGTAAGCGACGATTCTCGCCACTCGGCCCCGTGGAACGACGAGAGCCCCCCGCCCCGGAGGGGACGGAGGGCTCTCGGCAGAGGGGGCGTGACTACTTGGTCGCGCCGGTCTCCTCGACAGGAGCGTCCTGCGCGGCGTCCTCGACGGGAGCGTCCTGCACGGGCGCCTCCTCGACGGGGGTCTCCTCGGCAGTGGGCTCCTCGGCGGGGGCCTCGTCCACCGGAGCGGACACGGGCGCCGCGGTGGTGCGCGACTTCTTCGCCTTGGGGGTGACGGGCTCGAGGACGAGCTCGATCACGGCCATGGGCGCGTTGTCTCCCTTGCGGGGGCCGATCTTGGTGATGCGGGTGTAGCCGCCCTCGCGCTCGGCGACGAGCGGAGCGATCTCGGTGAAGAGCTCGTGGACGACCGACTTGTCGCCGATCGTCGCGAGGACGCGACGGCGGGCGTGCAGGTCGCCGCGCTTGGCGAAGGTCACCAGGCGCTCGGCGAGCGGACGAAGGCGCTTGGCCTTGGTCTCGGTCGTCTTGATGCTCTTGTGCGTGAACAGGGCCGCGGCCAGGTTCGCCAGCAGCAGGCGCTCGTGTGCGGGTCCGCCTCCGAGGCGGGGGCCCTTGGTGGGCTTGGGCATGGGTTTACTCCAGTACTAAAGGGGTGTCAGCAGGTCGGACGCGAGGAGCCGGGGCTCCGGAGCGGAGGACCTAGATGCTCTCGTCGTCGTAGCTGTAGAAGTGGGCGCCGTCGAACCCGGGGACCGAGTCCTTGAGCGACAGGCCGAGCTCCGTCAGCTTCTCCTTGACCTCATCCACCGACTTCTGACCGAAGTTGCGGATGTTCATGAGCTGCGTCTCCGAGAGGGCGACGAGCTCATTGACGTTGTTGATGCCCTCGCGCTTGAGGCAGTTGTAGCTGCGCACCGAGAGGTCGAGGTCCTCGATGGGCATGGACAGCTCGGTCGAGAGGACCGCGTCGACCGGCGCGGGGCCGATCTCGATTCCCTCGGCCGCGTTGTTCAGCTCGCGGGCGAGACCGAACAGCTCGGTCAGCGTGCGTCCGGCAGAGGCGATGGCGTCGCGCGGCGAGATCGCCGCCTTGGTCTCCACGTCCACGACCAGGCGGTCGAAGTCGGTGCGCTCGCCGGCACGGGTGGCCTCGACACGGTAGGTGACCTTCAGCACTGGCGAGTAGATCGAGTCGACCGGGATCTGGCCGGCCTCGGAGAACTCGCTGCGGTTCTGGGTCGCCGAGACGTAGCCGCGGCCGCGCTCGATCGTGAGCTCGAGCTCGAACTTCGCCTTGTCGTTCAGCGTGGCGATGACGAGCTCCGGGTTGTGGATCTCGACACCGGCCGGAGCCGAGATGTCCGCGGCGGTGACCTGGCCGGCTCCCTGCTTGCGCAGGTAGGCAGTGATCGGCTCGTCGTGCTCGGAGGAGACGACGAGTCCCTTGATGTTCAGGATGATCTCGGTGACGTCCTCGCGGACGCCCGGGACGGTCGTGAACTCGTGCAGGACTCCGTCGATCCGGATGCTGGTGACAGCGGCGCCGGGGATGGAGGACAGCAGGGTGCGACGCAGCGAGTTGCCGAGCGTGTAGCCGAAGCCGGGCTCGAGGGGCTCGATGACGAAGCGGGAACGGAACTCCGAGATGTTCTCCTCGGTGAGCGTCGGACGCTGTGCGATAAGCACTGATGATTCCTTTCGATCACGTGTCCGCTATATGACACGTGCGTTTGCGAGGTGTGGAGTTGTGAAAGAAATGCGCGATCCGCCGGCCGGCCGCACTCCCCGCCCGGAGGCGGTTCGTGCGGCCGGCCGACGGCTGCGAGTGCTGCTTAGACGCGACGACGCTTGGGCGGGCGGCAGCCGTTGTGCGCCTGCGGGGTGACGTCGTTGATCGAGCCGACCTCGAGGCCTGCGGCCTGGAGCGAGCGGATCGCGGTCTCACGACCCGAGCCGGGGCCCTTCACGAAGACGTCCACCTTCTTCATGCCGTGCTCCTGAGCCTGGCGCGCGGCCGACTCGGCGGCGAGCTGGGCGGCGAACGGCGTCGACTTGCGCGAGCCCTTGAAGCCGACTCCACCGGACGAGGCCCAGCTGATGACGGCCCCGGAGGGGTCGGTGATCGAGACGATGGTGTTGTTGAACGTCGACTTGATGTGGGCCTGGCCCACAGCGATGTTCTTCTTCTCCTTGCGGCGCGGCTTGCGCGCGGCCGACTTGGGGGTAGCCAATTCTGTATCTCCTCTAGGTCCGTGTCGCCCGCGTTACTTGCGGCCGGCCTTCTTCTTGCCGGCGACGGTGCGCTTGGGTCCCTTGCGGGTGCGCGCGTTCGTCTTGGTGCGCTGTCCACGGACCGGGAGGCCGCGACGGTGGCGGAGGCCCTCGTACGAGCCGATCTCGACCTTGCGGCGGATGTCGGCGGCGACCTCGCGGCGGAGGTCGCCCTCCACCTTGTAGTTGCCCTCGATGTAGTCGCGGAGCGAGACGAGCTGGTCGTCGCTGAGGTCCTTGACGCGGATGTTGCCGTCGATCCCGGTGTCGCTCAGGGTCTTGAGCGCGCGAGTGCGGCCGACACCGTAGATGTAGGTCAGTGCGACCTCCACGCGCTTCTCGCGCGGGATGTCTACTCCTGCCAGACGTGCCATTGTGGCTTCTCCTGTGAGTGAGTGGAGGTGTGAAGCAGCACCGGTGCCTCGGCCTCCGACCGAAGGTGTCCTCGCCGTCCACCCCGGGGTCGCCGGGGTGCTGCGCGATTTCTGGTGCTGCGGGTGTGTTCAGTTGTGCAGTGGGGCGGCACGCCGCCCCTGCGCTCCCTTGCGGAAGCAGCGGGACTAGCCCTGGCGCTGCTTGTGGCGGGGGTTGCTGCTGCAGATGACCATCACGTTGCCGTGGCGGCGGATGATCTTGCAGTGGTCGCAGATGCGCTTGACGCTGGGGTTGACCTTCATTGTTCTTGTCCTTGTTTTCGCTGGCGTCGTGCTCCCGGCGGATGCCGGGGCCGTTCCTTACAGGACACGCACGTCGCGAACGTCAGCGGAGCGAACGTCTACTTGTAGCGGTAGACGATCCGGCCGCGGGTCAGGTCGTAGGGGCTCAGCTCCACGATCACCCGGTCCTCGGGGAGGATCCGGATGTAGTGCTGACGCATCTTGCCCGAGATATGGGCGAGAACTTTGTGTCCGTTGGTCAGCTCCACGCGGAACATCGCGTTGGGGAGCGCCTCGACAACCGCACCTTCGATTTCGATGACACCGTCTTTTTTGGCCATAGCCTCACTGTCGTTCGGAAGTAGTGTGTGTACTGGTCGTGCGAATGTTTCCGCGACGAGCCACCACCGGGCGAGAGCCCGGATCGGGGTTCGCGGGCATGCCGGAGCACGCGCAAAACACCAAGGGTCGATGCTACGCGAATCGCGGCCGCTCCGCCACCTCGGGCGTGTCGCCCCCTCCTCCGCCTCCGCCCCGACGCGCGCCCCTTGCCCGGCCCTGCGTCCGCCGCCGCCTAGGCTGGCTCCGTCGAGCCGGAGGGAGAGCACATGGCGCGCACGACGAGGTCCGCGACCGCGAGGCGGAGCTGGTACTCGCACCCGGTGGTGACGATCCTGGCGGCGATCGCGGTCATCGCCCTGGTGCAGACCTTCTTCGTGAAGGTGTACACGGTGCCGACCGGCTCGATGGAGAACACCCTCCAGGGCGGAGGGTTCTTCGGCGACCGCATCCTGGTCGACCGCACCCTCGCCCTCCAGGGCGGGCCGGAGGAGGGGCAGATCGTCGTCTTCTCGCGCGACGCCGACTGGGGCGCGAGCGACGAGGCCGGCAGCCCCCTCTCCGAGATCGTGAAGACCTTCGGCGACGTCACCAGCATCGGCCCCTCCCACGAGGAGTTCCTCGTCAAGAGACTGATCGCCGAGGGGGGCCACACCGTCTCCTGCTGCGACGCCGAGGGGCACGTGCTGGTCGACGGGAAGCCGCTGGACGAGTCCTACGTGTTCGAGGACTTCCCCTTCACCCCCGGGACCCTCGACTGCACGACGAGCCCCGCGTCCCTCCGCTGCTTCGACGAGTACACCGTCCCCGAGGGCTCCCTCTTCGTCCTGGGCGACCACCGGTCGAACTCCAACGACTCGCTCGGCGAGTGCCGCGGCGCCGGCGGGCCGATCGACACATGCGTGAAGACCGTGCCGATCGACAGGGTCACCGGACGCGTCTTCGCCGTGGCCTGGCCGCTCACGCGCTGGCGGCTGTTCTAGCGCTCCGCCCGAGCCGCCGCAGACGACGAGGTCCCCCGCGGGAAGCAGGGGACCTCGTCGTCGTTCACCGTCGTGCGGCCACGGGACTAGCCGCGGACGACCGCCACGACCCGGTCGAAGAGCGGATGCTCGGCCGTGAGGCCGGTGACCTCCGCCACGAACTCCTCCGGGGTGAGCGCGGCCAGCTTCTCGTGGAGCTCCACGCTCTGGGGGTCCTCGGGCACGTCGAAGCGCAGCGCGGCGCCGATCGCGGCGAGCAGGCCCTCCGGCGTGCGCCCGCGCTCGGCGAGCTCGGCTGCCGGTCCGATGAAGCGCTCGTGCCGCGACAGCTTCCGCAGCGGCTGGCGTCCCACCCGGTCGACCGTGTCGGTCAGGTACGGGTTGGCGAAGCGCTTCAGCGTCTTCTCGAGGTAGGCCTGCTGCTCCTCGTCGCTGAAGCCGTGCTTGGCCACGATGAGCGCCTTGGTGTCCTCGAGCGCGGCCTTGACCGCGTCGTGCACCTCGGGCATCGCCAGCGCGTCGGAGAGCTTGTGCGCTCCGGCCGCGAAGCCGGTGTAGGCGGCCGTCGCGTGGCCGGTGTTCACGGTGAAGAGCTTCCGCTCGATGAACGGCTCGAGGTCGTCGACCCAGGTCGCGCCCGGGATCTCCGGCTCGGTGCCCTCGAAGGGAGTGCGGTCGACGACCCACTCGAAGAAGCTCTCCACCGTCACGTCCAGGCCCTGGCCCGGGTCCTGGTTCGGGACGATGCGGTCCACCGCGGTGTCGGCGAAGACGGCGCGGGTGCGCAGGCGCTCCCACTCGTCCGCGCCGAGGTTCGCGGCGACCTCGGTCTGCAGGAGGCGCGTGGCGTTGATCGCGTTCTCGCAGGCCATGATCGCCAGCCGCGGCGCCGACTCGTCGCGGGCGGCGAGGCCCTTCGCGATGACGGGGGCGACGAAGCGCAGGATGTTCGGGCCGACGGCCGTGGTGACGATGTCGGCGGCGGCGATCTCGCGGACGAGCGCCTCCTCGTCGGCGGCCGAGTCGATCGCGCGGAAGCGGTCGACGACGTGCGTGGCCGCCTCCTCCCCCACCTCGTGCACCTCGTAGCTGTCGGCGGCGGCGAGGCGGCCGATCAGCTCGGAGTTGACGTCGGCGAAGACGAGCTCGTAGCCGGCGCCGTGCAGGATCAGGCCGACGAAGCCGCGGCCGATGTTGCCGGCGCCGAAGTGGACGGCGGTGGGCATCAGGAGTTGACCTCGCCCAGCAGGCTGTAGAGCGACTGCGCGTCCGGGGCGTCGAGGAGCTTCTGAACCTCGTCCTCCTCCGAGAAGATGATCGCGATCTTGGAGAGGATCTCGAGGTGCTCGTTGTCGACGCCGGCGATGCCGACGACGAAGCGCACCTCGTTGCCGTCCCAGTCGATCGGCTGCGAGTAGCGCACGAACGAGAGGGCGGAGGAGCGGATCTCGTCCTTCGCGTCGTTGGTGCCGTGCGGGATGGCGAGCAGGTTGCCCATGTAGGTCGAGACGGTCGCCTCGCGGGCGAGCATGGCCTCGTAGTAGGCGGGGGTGACCGCGCCGACGCCGACCAGCATGTCGGCGGCCTCCTTGATGGCGGCCTCCTTCGTGGTGGCGGTGCCGGAGGCGTCGATCTGTCCGATGGTGAGCACGTCGCTCATGGGGTGCGTCCTTCCGTGGAGGTGCTGACAGCGAGGGAACCCGCAGGGGCGAGCGGAGCGTGTCCGCTCTGTCGCACCCTACGGGTTCCCTCCGAATGGTTGGCGTACTACTTGCCGTGCTGCTCCGCGACCAGCGAGACGACCTCGTCGTACTTCGGGCTGTTCATGAAGTTGTCCACGGAGACGTGGATGGCGCCCGGGGTGCGCTGGCGGGCGCGCTCCGTGAGCTCAGCCTGGGTGATGACCAGGTCCACGTCGTCCTCGAGAGCGGCGATCGCCTTGTTGGTGACCGTGACGTCCTCGAAGCCCGCCTTCTTCATCTTGTTCCGCAGCACCGAGGCGCCCATCGCGGACGAGCCCATGCCGGCGTCGCAGGCGAAGACGATGTTCCGGACCTGGGTCGCGGTGGCCGTGGCCCCCGCGGTCGAGGCGCCGGCCGAGTCCTGCGGAGCGTTGGCGCCGCGGGCGTTGATGAGCGAGCCGACGGCGCTCTCCTTGCCCTTGTTCGCCTCGTTGGCGGCGACGGCGGCCGCGAGCTTGTCGTCGCCCTCCTGCTCCGCGGCCAGGTCGCGCTTGCGGCCGGACCGGATGATGACCGAGGCCACCAGGAACGACACGGCGGTCGCGAGGATCACCGAGAGGATGACGCCGAGGAAGCTGTCGTTCGCGGTCTGCAGGAGCACCGCGATGATCGAGCCGGGCGAGGCGGGGGCGCGGAGGCCGGAGTTGAACGCGACGTTCGTCGCGACACCGGTCGCACCGCCGAGGATGACGGCCGCGAGCAGCGCCGGCTTCATCAGCACGTACGGGAAGTAGATCTCGTGGATGCCGCCGATGAAGTGGATGATCGCCGCACCGGGAGCGGAGGCGCGGGCCGCGCCGACGCCGAAGAACGCGAAGGCCAGGAGCACGCCCATGCCGGGGCCGGGGTTGGCCTCGAGGAGGAAGAGGTAGGACTTGCCCGCCTCCTCCGCCTGCTGCACGCCCAGCGGCGTGAGGATGCCGTGGTTGATGGCGTTGTTGAGGAAGAGGATCTTCGCCGGCTCGATGAAGAGCGAGGTCAGCGGGAGCAGGCCCGCGTTGACCAGGAACTCCACGCCCGCGCCGAGGGCGGTCGAGAGGCCGACCACGAGCGGCGCGACGCCCGCGAAGGCGAGGAGCGCGAGCAGGAGGCCGAGGATTCCGGCGGAGAAGTTGTTGACCAGCATCTCGAAGCCGGGCTTGATCTTGCCGTCCCAGATCGAGTCGACCTTCTTCATGAGCCACGCCGACAGCGGGCCCATGATCATGGCGCCGATGAACATCGGGATCCCGGCGCCGACGATGACGCCCATGGTCGCGATGGTGCCGACCACGCCTCCGCGGGCGCCGTAGACCATGCGGCCGCCGGTGTTCGCGATGAGGAGCGGGAGGAGGTAGGTGATCATCGGGGCGACGAGGCCGGTGTTGACCACGTCGGGATCCGTGCTCCAGCCGCCGAACTGCTGGACCCAGGTGGCGTCGATGCCGAGGAGCGGGAGCCATCCGGTCTGGATGAAGAGGGCCGTGATGAAGCCCCAGGCGATGAAGGCCGCGATGTTCGGCATGACCATTCCCGAGAGGAAGGTGCCGAAGCGCTGGACGTGGACGCGCGCTCCACCGCGCGTCGACGTCGCTGACGTCGTCATCAGGATCGCGAGCTGGGCGAGCTCGGCGTCGGTCAGGCGCGTCGCGAAGTGCCGCTCCACCAGCTCCGCCAGCAGGGCCGCGAGCTCGCC